>DASZQQ010000398.1:0-3813 GCA_035549595.1 Caulobacteraceae bacterium | reverse complement strand
CGCCGTCGAGGGCGATCGAGCGGTCGATGCGGGCGACCACGGCCGCCAGACCCGCCGGCGAGAGCCGCACGGGCGTGACGCCGTCGCGCCACAGCCGGTCGGGCCGGGCCGCCAGGGCGTCGAAGCGGATCGCCGCCGGATTGTCCGGCGCGAAGAGGGCGCGAAGCCCGTCGCCGGCGCGGCTCAGCGGCGGGCTCGTGGCCATGAAGAAGCGCGTGTCGCCGAAGCCGACCATGACCCAGGGGCCCGGACCCGCGAGAGCGACCGCCCGGCCGGCCGGCCCGGCGCCCAGGGCCGAGCGCGGCAGCGCCAGGTCGCTGTGCCAGCCGTTGTCGACCAGATAGACGGTCACGGCGTCCGCTCCGGGCGGATAGAGCCGCCGGTCGCCGCCCTTGGCCGTCGACAGGGCGAGCAGCAGGAGCAGCAGCAGCGTCCCGGTGATGGCGGTGCGCCAGGGGCGGCGAATCTTCATCGCAGGTGTTCGCAATCCATGGCGACGCTTGGCTTCGGGCCGGTTCGGCCGCAAGCGTTTTTCGCCTGAGAAGCGATTGCAAGCACACCCATTGCGCGCGCACCCTTGTTTGAAAGGCGGGATTGTGGCGAAAGTCCCGCAATGCCAACTCGTGGTGGTCAGGAGTTCAGGTCGCGTGACCCGGCGGGGGAGTTCCCCTTCGCGCCGGAGAACTACCTTTTGCACCTGATGGCGGCGGTCGCGCTGTACCGCGAGGCGCGCCTGGACGGGGCGCTGCGGCCGCTCGGCGTCACCATGAGCCGGTTCCGGGTGATGTCGGCCCTGATGCGCTGCGGCGCCTCGACCATGTCCGAACTGGCCAACTTCACCAGCGTCGACCGCACCACCCTGACCCGCATCGCCGACCAGCTGGTCGACGCGGCCTACGCCGAGCGGCTGCCCGAGCCCAAGGACCGGCGCCGCGTGGTGCTGGACCTCACCGCCGCGGGCCGGCGCCTCTATCGCCAGGCGGCGCTGGTCATCCGCGAGCAGAACGAGGCGATCTCCGAGGGCGTGCCCGAGGACGAGATGCGCGGCCTGGCGCGCGTGCTCGTCAAGGTGATGCACAACGCCACGGACAACGAGGCCACCCGCAGCGCCCTGATCCACTACCGCCGGGACCTCCCATGAGCCGACCCCCGATGATCGTGCCCGACCCCACCGGGGAATTTCCCTTCGCCCCGGAAGACTACGCCCTGCACCTGGTCTCGGCGATCGCCCAGCTGCGCGACTCGGCCCTGGACGGCGCGCTCAGCCCGTTCGGCCTGAACGTCACGCGCTACCGCGTGCTGGCCGGGCTCAACGGCATCGGGGTGATGTCGATGACGGAGCTGGCCGGCTTCCTGGGGCTCGACCGCACCACCCTGACGCGCGTGGCCGACCAGCTGGTGGCCGAGGGGCTCGTCGTGCGCGTCGCCGCGCCGTCGGATCGCCGCCAGGTGCTGCTGGAGATCACCGAGCCGGGCGGCCAGCTCTTCAAGGCGGCGGTTTCGGTCCTGATCGCCGCCAATGCCGGCCTGACCGAAGGGCTCGAGGCGGACGAGACGCGCGCAGCCGCCCGCACCTTGAAGCGGATCGTCGCCAATCTCACGCCGACGGCGGCGGCCCGCAGCCTCGTCCTCGACGCGCGCCGCCTGGACGCCGGCTCAGCGCCAGATGGGCCGACCTGAGCCCGGCAGGCCGAGCTCGGCCCATTTCTCGCTCACGGTCCGCACCACCTCGTCGCTCATGCGGATCTCGGTTCCCCACTCGCGATGCGTCTCCGGCGGCCACTTATTGGTCGCGTCGAGGCCGATCTTGGAGCCGAGGCCGCTCTCGGGCGAGGCGAAGTCGAGGTAGTCGATCGGGGTGTTCTCGACGAGGGTGATGTCGCGGGCCGGGTCCATGCGCGTGGACAGCGCCCACATCACGTCCTTCCAGTCGCGGGCGTCGATGTCGTCGTCCACGACGATCACCCACTTGGTGTACATGAACTGGCGCAGGTAGCTCCAGACACCCATCATCACGCGCTTGGCGTGGCCGGGGTAGGCCTTCTTCATCGACACCACGGCGATGCGGTAGCTGCAGCCCTCGGGCGGCAGCCAGAAGTCGACGATCTCGGGGAACTGCTGGCGCAGCAGCGGGATGAAGACCTCGTTCAGGGCCTCGCCCAGCACCGACGGCTCGTCGGGCGGCCGGCCGGTGTGGGTGGTCAGGTAGATCGGGTCCTTGCGCCGCGTGATCGCCGTGACCTGGAACACCGGGAAGCGTTCGACGGAATTGTAGTAGCCGGTGTGGTCGCCGTAGGGACCCTCGTCGGCGTAGTCGTCGAGCAGCACCTCGCCCTCGATGACGATCTCGGCCTCGGCCGGCACCAGCAGCGGCTGGGTCTTGGCCTTGACGAGCTCGACCTTGGCCCCGCGCAGCAGGCCGGCGAACTGGTATTCCGACAGGGTGTCCGGCACCGGGGTCACGGCGGCCAGGATGGTCCCCGGATCGGCGCCGATCACCGCGCAGGCCGGCAGCGGCTCACGCCGGCCCTCGGCCTTCCAGCGCCGGTGGTGCTGGGCGCCGCCGCGGTGCGCGAGCCAGCGCATGATGGTGCGGTCGCGCCCGATCACCTGCATGCGGTAGATGCCGAGGTTGAAGTCGTCCTCGCGCGCCGCGCCCGGCCCCCGGGTCACCACCAGCGGCCAGGTGATCAGCGGCGCCGGCTCGCCGGGCCAGCAGGTCTGCACCGGCAGCCGGCCGAGGTCGATGTCGGCCCCCGTCTCGACCACCTGCTGCACCGGCGCGCTCTTCACCGTCTTCGGCCGCATGCCCATGACCGTGCGGGCCAGCGGAAGCATCTCCAGCGCGTCCTTCATGCCGCGCGGCGGCTCGGGGTTGCGCAGGAACGCCAGCAGCTCGCCGACTTCGCGCAGGTCGGCGGCGGTGGTGCGCGCCTCCTCGCCCAGCGTCACGCCCATGGCGACGCGCCTGACCGTGCCGAACAGGTTGACCAGGCACGGCATGTCCGAGGGCTGGCCGTCGGCCCGGACCGGTCGCTCGAACAGCACCGCCGGCCCGCCCTCGGCGAGGAGCCGGGTGCAGATCTCGGTCATCTCCAGCACCGTGGAGACGGGCGCCTTCACCCGCACCAGCTCGCCGTCGGCTTCGAGCCGGGCGATGAAGTCGCGCAAAGAACGGTAGGCCAAGCCCTAGCCCCTCACCATCAGACCAGAGCCTCGCCGCGCAGCAGCCGCGGCAGGTCGCCCACCGCCCCGCCGGCCTCGTGCATGAAGAACCGCCGCGCCGGGGCGATGCGATTGACGAGGGCCATGCCGGCGTCGCGCGCCAGGCGCACCAGGCCGTTGTCGTTGGAGAACAGGCGCACGAAGGCGTCGAAGGCCAGCGCATTGGTCACGGTGTCGAACCGCCGCCAGCGGGCGTAGCGCTCGAGCACCGACAGCGAGCCGATGTCCTCGCCCAGGCGCATGGCCTCGCCCAGCACCTCGGCCAGGGCGGCGGCGTCCTTCAGACCCAGGTTCAGGCCCTGGCCGGCGATCGGGTGCACCCCGTGCGCGGCGTCGCCCAGCAGGGCCAGGCGGTCGACGGCGAAGCGTTCGGCCAGCTGCAGCGACAGCGGATAGACGAAGCGCGGCCCCTGCACCTCGACGCGGCCGAGGAAATTGCCGAAGCGGCGCATCAGGTGGGCGTGGAAGGCCTCGTCGCCGGCCTTGCGCAGGGCCTCGCCGCGCGCCGTGCTCTCGGTCCAGACGAGGCTCGCCCGGTCGTCCGTCAGCGGCAGGATGGCGAACGGGCCGGACGGCAGGAAGTGTTCG
>DASZQQ010000397.1:0-4525 GCA_035549595.1 Caulobacteraceae bacterium | reverse complement strand
GCGCTGAAACCCCTCGACGCGCCGATCCGGCCGCGGTTCGCGGCCAACGTCGACGGGGCCGAGATCGCCGCGGCCCTGACAGGCCTCGACCCGGCCGAGACCCTGGTGATCGCCGTCTCCAAGACCTTCACGACCCAGGAGACCATGGCCAACGCCGAGGCGGCCCGGGCCTGGCTCGCCGCCGGCGTCGGCGAGGCGGGGGCGAAGGCGCAGTTCGCGGCCGTCAGCGCCAACGTCGCGGCCGCCAGCGCCTTCGGCGTCGACGCCGAGCGCACCTTCCCGTTCTGGGACTGGGTCGGCGGGCGCTATTCCCTGTGGTCGGCGGTCGGCCTCTCCTGCGCCATCGGCCTGGGCTGGGAGGTGTTCGAACGCCTGCTGGCGGGCGGGGCGGCGATGGACGAGCACTTCCGCTCCGCGCCTCTGGAGGTGAACGCGCCGGTCCTGCTGGCGCTGGCGCACATGGCCAGCCGCAACGGCCTGGGCCGGCCGATGCGCGCGGTCGTGCCCTACGCCCGGCGCCTGGCCCTCTTCCCGGCCTTCCTGCAGCAGCTGGAGATGGAATCGAACGGCAAGTCCGTCGCCGCGGATGGCGGGCCCCCCGCACGGCCCACGGCGGCGGCGGTGTTCGGCGACGCCGGCACCAACGGCCAGCACGCCTTCTTCCAGCTGCTGCACCAGGGAACGGACATCATCCCCGTCGACATCGTCGCCCTCGCCGCCTCGGACGAGGGCCCAGCGGGCGCCCACGCCAAGCTGCTGGCCAACGCGGTGGCGCAGGGCGAGGCTCTGATGGTCGGCCGCCCCGAGGGCGAGGTGCGCACCGAGCTCGCCGAACGGGCCATGCCGGCCGACGAGGCCGATCGCCTCGCCCCCCAGCGCGCCTTCGCCGGCGACCGGCCGAGCGTCTTTCTGCTGCTGGAGCGCCTCGCACCGGAGACCCTGGGCGCCCTCGTCGCCCTCTACGAGCACAAGACCTTCGTCGAGGGGACCCTCTGGGGCATCAACAGCTTCGACCAGTGGGGCGTCGAACTGGGCAAGACCCTGGCCGGCCGGGTGCTGGCCGAACTCGAAGGCGGGCCCCCGGCCCCCCACGACCCCAGCACCACGGCGCTGATCGCGCGGCTGAAGGCATGAACTCCCTCCCCTTCGTGGGGAGGGAAAGGTCGCGAAGCGACCAGGGTGGGGAAGTGCGCCGCGGCGCCTCGCTAACCGGCTAGCGCTGCAACGGCTCCAGAGTCCCCCACCCTGTCGGCTTCGCCGACCGTCCCTCCCCATGAAGGGGAGGGAGCGCTTAGCGGGCGAGGCGGCGCAGGACGGCGCCGGCGGCGTCCTCGGCATCGAAGACGTGGTCGTGGCCGCCGACGCGGCCGGGGCGCCAGTAGCCCTCGGCGCAGATGCGCTCGCGCGGCTGGCCGCGGGCGATCAGGCCCTGGCGCACGGCCCGCACCATGGCCGTCTCGCCGATCACGTAGGCCTGGCCGAGGCCGGGCTTCAGGCGGTAGAGGGCCATGCGCTCGACGAGCTGCGGGCTGCGCGCGGCGGGCGGGCCGCCGCGGTGGAACCACTCGATGTCGAGGCGGGCGCGGGTCAGCGGGGTCTGGCGCTCGCCGCGGTCCTGGACCTCGATGACGGCGGTGGCGCTGGCGCCGGCCGGCAGGGCCTCGGCCATGGCCATGATCGCCGGCAGGGCGGTCTCGTCGCCGACGAACAGGTGCCAGTCGGCGGCCATGTTCAGCACGGTGCGCCCGCGCGGCCCCTGGGCCTCGATCTCGTCGCCGAGCCGGGCCGTGCGGCCCCAGCGCGCGCCGGGGCCGTCGCCGTGCAGCACGACGTCGATCTCCAGCCTCTGCTCGGCCGCGTCCCAGCCGCGGATGGTGTAGTGCCGCCGCGCGGGCTCGGCGCCGCTCTGCGGAATCAGCAGCTTCAGGTCCTGGCCGGGGCGCCAGGCGAAGGCGTCCATGTCGTCGCCGACGAGGCGCACGCGGCGCATCCGGGGCGTCACGTCGAAGGCGTCGACCACCACCAGGCGCCACGTCGGCGGGGCGGGACGGCGGAAGGGCGCGGGCTGCAAGGCAAGGTCGGTCATGTGGCTCTCCATAGACCGTCTACGATATATCGTACATTTGATATATCGAAGTCGTATCGGGCGCAAGCGGCCAGAGCCTTGAAAGGCGCGGTCTGGCGGCGGCGGTGGAATTCGGATAATAGCCGCCGCCATGGCCAACGCCCGTCAGCATCATCACCGGCTGCACCCCACCCGCCACGCCGGCGGGCTGGGCCGGTCGGCCTGACGCCCGCCGCCGCCCCGCCCCGCCGAACCGGACGGGGCGACGCGCCAGCACGAGCCGCCCCGTTCGTCGCCTCCAAGCCCCGCCAACGAAGAGGGGACCGACGATGGACCTTCCTTGCCCCCCAACGGCCGAACGGGTAAGCGCGCGCCCATGACCGCAGACGCCTTCCGACCGCGCGCCCGCACGCCGCGCGGCTTCCTCGACCGCCGCGCCGCGACCTTGCGCACCGAGCGCCGCATCCTCGAGGCCGTGGCGCGTGTCTACGAGTCCTACGGCTTCGAGGCCCTGGACACCGGGGCGTTCGAATACGCCGACGCCCTCGGCAAGTTCCTGCCCGACGCCGACCGTCCCAACGAGGGCGTCTTCGCCCTGCAGGACGACGACGAGCAGTGGATGGCCCTGCGCTACGACCTGACCGCGCCCCTGGCGCGGTTCGCGGCCGAACACTGGGACAGCCTGCCCAAACCCTTCCGCCGCTACGCCTTCGGCCCGGTCTGGCGCAACGAGAAGCCGGGCCCCGGCCGCTACCGCGAGTTCGTGCAGTGCGACGCCGACACGGTGGGCTCGGCCCGCCCCGAGGCGGACGCCGAAATCATCGCCATGGCGGTCGAGGGCTACGCGGCCGCGGGCCTGCCCGATGGGGCGGTGGCGCTGAAGATCAACAACCGCAAGCTCCTGAACGGCCTGCTGACGGCGGCCGGCGTCGCCGATGCGGGCCAGAAGCTGACGGTGCTGCGCGCGGTCGACAAGCTCGACCGGCTGGGACCGGAGGGCGTCAAGGCGCTGCTGGGCGCCGGGCGGCTCGACGAGTCGGGCGCCTACACCAAGGGCGCGGGCCTGGGCTCGGCCGCGATCGACGCGGTCCTGGCCTTCGTCGAGGCCGGCCGGGCGACGCGCAGCGAGACGCTGGACCGCCTGGCCAACGTCATCGGCGGCTCGGCCGAGGGCGAGGAGGGCCTGGCAGAGCTTTCAGCGATCGGCGCGGCGCTCGCGGGCCTCGGCGTCGGCGAGACCCAGGCGGTGTTCGACCCGGCCGTGGTGCGCGGCCTGGAGTACTACACCGGCGCGGTGTTCGAGGCCGAGCTGAAGGCCGAGGTCAACGACGAGGACGGCCAGGTGGTCCGCTTCGGCTCTATCGGCGGCGGCGGGCGCTACGACGACCTCGTCGCCCGCTTCACCGGCGAGAGCGCCCCGGCCACCGGCTTTTCGTTCGGCGTCTCGCGCCTGGCCGCGGCGTTGGCCGCCAGCGGCGCGATCACGGACAAGGCCCGGGGCCCGGTGGTGGTCATCGCCTTCGACCGCGACGCCATGGGCGCCTATTTCGCCGCCGCCCGCGAGCTGCGCGCGGCCGGGATCGCGGCCGAAGTCTACCTCAGCGGCTCCGGCATGAAGGCGCAGATGAAGTACGCCGACCGGCGGCTCTCGCCCGCCGCGGTGATCCTGGGCGGAGACGAGCTCGCCGCCGGCACGGTGACGATCACGGACCTCGACCTCGGCCGCGAGCTGTCGGCCGGCGTGACCGACAACCGCGCCTGGCGCGAGGATCGCCCCGGCCAGGTCACCGCGTCCCGCGCCGAGCTGGTGAGCATCGTGCGCCGCATCGTCGGAGCCGGCGCGTGAGGCAGGAGATACCCGCGCCCGACGCCGTGCTCGAGGCGATCCGCGCCCCGGTCCGCGACATGGAGGCGGCCGCCCTCGACGCGCCGATCCTGCAGCCGCTGGGCCTGCTGCTGGACCTGGCCGGCGAAAGCCTGCGCGAGCGCCTGTTCGTGGTCCAGGGCGGCGGCGAGGAGGAGGCCCTGCGCCCCGACTTCACCATCCCGGCCGTGCGCGCGCACATCGCCTCGGGCCGGGCCATGGGCCGCTACGTCTACGACGGCCACGCCTTCCGCGTCGCCCCGGCCGGGACCGAGCGGGCCGAGGAGTTCCGCCAGGTCGGGCTGGAGGTGTTCGAGGCCGGCGATTCGCCCGGCGCCGACGCCGAGATCGCCGCCCTGGCGTGGCGGGCCGCCTCGGCCGGCGGCCGCGACGACCTGACCCTGCTGCTGGGCGACGTCGGCCTCTTCGCCGCCTTCGTCGATTCGCTCGACCTCGCCCCGCCGCTGGCGGCGCGCCTGAAGCGCTCGTTCTCCAGCCCGCGGCGGCTGTGGGCCGAACTCGAGGCGGACGGCGGCGAGGCGCGCGGCGGCGACCGCGTCGCCACCCTGCTCGGCGGCCTGCCCGAGGCCGAGGGC
>DASZQQ010000396.1:0-15312 GCA_035549595.1 Caulobacteraceae bacterium | reverse complement strand
GCCGCGGCGGCGGCCGAGGGCTTTTCGCGCGCCCAGCTGACCGCGACCCTGGCCGGCGAACCGCTCTACCGCGCCGCCGGCTACGTCCCGGTGCGGGCGTTCGAAGACGCCAGCGGCGGCGCCCCGGTGCCCCTGATCCTGATGGAGCGGCGCCTCTAGGCAGTCGCGGCGCTGTCGAGATGGTGGTGCCGCTGGCCTTCTGTACCGCCAGCATCACCGGGGACTGCGGACCTGCCGGACGCGCCACAGCGGGTCCTCGTCAAGCGAACCGGTCCAGGAGACTGTCCCGCCGCGATCGCCGCTTTGCTTGGCGCTCCCAAGGATAGTCAGGTATCCGCCGCTGCCCATCCCTGCGTTGACCTCCGCAAGCGTGCAAAGGATGATGCCGGACGAAAAGGGCGGCGGTCGGGGGCGGCCGCGCGTTCTCGGCGAATGGATCGAGGTCGTGGCGGGCAGGAATGACGCGCGACACAGGCCGGCAGCCAGGGTTCGGGACCGGCACCGGTCGCGGCGATGACGGACGACGCTTCGATCTCGGGCCTGAAGACGCCGCATCGCCTCGCCGTCGGCGCCATGCTCAATCAGATCTACGAAGTGCGGCGCTACATCGGTCGCGGCGGCATGGGAGAGGTCTACGAGGGGGTCAATCTGACCACCGGCGAACGGGTGGCGATCAAGGTCATACTGCCCCATCTGGCGGACGATCCTCAGGCGATGTCGCTGTTCCTGCGCGAAGCGCGGGTGCTGATCGGCCTCAATCACCCGGCGCTGGCGATGTACCGGATGGCGACACGGGAACCCTCGCTGGGCGTGTTGTACATTGTCACCGAGTTCATCGACGGCGTCAGCCTGGAGCAGATGCTCGGCTCCGCGGGGATCGGGGAGGACCAGGCCCTCGGGCTGGCTCGTCGCCTCGCTGAAGGGCTGCGCTCGGCGCACGCGGCCGGCGCGGTCCACCGCGACATCTCGCCCGACAATATCCTGGCGCCCGACGGACGGCTCGAGGCCTGCAAGATCATCGACTTCGGAATCGCACGCGAAGCGCAGGCGGGTGATGCGACGCTCATGGGCGGCGGCTTCGTCGGCAAGCTGGGCTACGCGGCGCCAGAGCAGTTCGGCGACTTCGACGGGCGTATTGGTCCGTGGACCGATGTCTACAGCCTGGGGTTGGTGCTGCTGGCGATCGCCCTCGGCGCGCCGGCCGACATGGGCGAGACGGTCCGGGATGCGATCGAAAGGCGTCGAACCGGCCCGGACCTCTCCGGTGCGCCGCCGCGGCTGAGGCGGCTTCTCGAGGACATGCTGCAAGCCGATCCGACCCGTCGGCTGCGCGGCATGGAGGCGGTGCTCAGCCGCCTGGACGAGATTTCCCGCAGCACCCCACAGCAGAAGGACGAAAGCAGAGCGGGCGTCTTCCTGTCCTATTCGCGCGCCGACCGCGCCCTGGCAGACCAACTCCTCGCAGGACTGCGCTCGCTGGGCGTCGAGGTGTGGTGGGACGAGGACATGCCCGGCGTCGATTGGCAGCAGGAGCTGGAACGCCAGATCAACGCCTTGGCGGCCGTGGTCGTGATCTGGACGCCAACGTCGCGCAACAGCAAGAACGTCCGGGACGAGGCGCGTCTGGCCCTGGCGGCCGACAAGCTCATAAACGTGCTCTGCGGCGCCGCGCAGCCGCCGTTCCCCTTCGATCGCGTGAACGGCCTGGCTCTGGACGGCTGGACGGGTCGCGAACCTCACCGAGGTTGGAGCCGGCTCGTCCAGACCGTCGAGGCACTTCTCGTCGCCCGCGGGGCCGCCCCCGCCGGCGCGGTGGTCGGCGCCCTCGAGCGGCAGGAGAGCGAGGTGCGCCGCCTGGGCCGGGCCGTCGAAGCCGCCGAGACGGAGTTTCAGCAGGCGCAGGCGCTCGAGGCCGAGGCGTCGCGCGAGGATCAGGCCGCCGCCGCCGCCCTGGCGCGGGCGGAGGAGCAGCTTCGGCGGGTCCTGGAGATGGGCGGTGCGAGGCTGATCCTGGAGGGCGCGCAGCAGGAGGTGCAGAACGCACGGAACGCGCATGGCGAGACGGCGCAGCGACTGCGCCAGGCGCGCGGCGCCATGAGCGAGGCGTCGCGGTTGCTGGCCGCAGCGCGCAACGACTTCGAGAGGCTGTTCGCCGACAGCGCGCCCCCGACGCCGCCGGCGCTCCGACGCCCTCAAGCGCCGGTCGATACTGTCGTGGCGCCGCTGACGTCGGCCACGAGCCAGCGGCCCTCCAGGTCCCGTGGGCCCCGCGCATTCCCCGTGGCGCCGATCGTCGGCCTGGCGGTCGCCGCGGCGCTCGCGGTCGGAGCGACGGGCCTGGTCGTCAGCGGCGCCTTGCGGCCGACTGCCGAGCCGGCTTTGGCGATCCGGCCGGCGCCTGTCGCCCCGCCGCAGGTTCCGGCGCCCGCAGGCCCCGATCGCGGCGCGGCGGGGCCCTCCGGAGCGCCGGGGACTTCAAGTGCGGCGCCTGAGCTGGCTCAGCGGCTGAACGGAGAATGGGCGCCGGCGGGGCTCGGCTGCGGCGATCGCGCGGAGCGCGTTCGCATCTCGATCCAGAGCGGCGTCCTGACCCTCAGGATGGGAGGCGAGACCGTGTCCGCCCTGACCACGGCTGCGTCCGACAACCATCTTTCGGCGCGCGGCGATGACGGCGCCTACGCGTACGACCTGGACGCCGCGGGACTTCGTGTGGACGGCCCGGACGGCTCGCAGCAGAGGCTGGTCCGATGCGGGCGATGAGAACCGCAGACCGAAGCGCGAGGACCGACGTCCTGGCCCTGGCGGCGTTGGCCGTGGTGATGGCGTCCGCAGGCCAGGCGTCGGCCGAGACTCAGGCCGCCTTGATGTGCAGAGCCTACGAGCACCGCTGGGAAGTCGTGTCGGGCGGTTCGGATCGGACGGCCATGGGCCGGGTCATCGATCTGATTCCGCCGGCCTGCGCCGACCTTCGGGCCAGGGCCGAGGCGCGCCTGCGGGACATCGAGGCCGAGCGTCGGCGCGCCATGGCCGTGGAGCGCGCCGCACCCGCCAGTCGGCCGGCCGCCCCGGCCTATGCTCCAGCCCCGGCCTACGCTCCAGCCCCGCCGCCGGCGCCCGTATTCACGAACGCGGAGCTCGATCGCAAGGCTGGGGACGCCTATGCGCGCCGGGACTTCGTGGCGGCGCAGAGCTGGTGGCGGATGGCGGCGGACCGGGGCGACGCGGAAGCGCAGTTCGGGCTCGGGCGGCTGTATGACCTCGGCGAAGGCGTCTCCCTGGACTACGCGGCGGCGCAGAGCTGGTACCGCAAGGCGGCCGCGCAAGGAAACGCCAACGCCCAGAACAACCTGGGCACGCAGTTCGTGCAAGGGCACGGCGTGGCTCAGGACTACGCCGAGGCGTCGCGTTGGTACAGGCTGGCCGCCCAGCAGGGTCTGGCGATCGCAGAGTTGAACCTTGGGCGCATGGCCGAGAAGGGCATGGGACAGCCCAACGACAGCGCTGCCGCCATGCAGTGGTATCGCCGCGCCTTCGATCACGGCAATGTCAGCGCGGCTGAACGCCTTGGGGTCATGCTGCACGACGGCGTCGGCGTCGCCGTGAACTATGGCGATGCCCAGAAATGGTTCCGGATCGCGGCGGATCACGGCCTTCCGCAGGCACAGTACGACCTCGGTTTCGTCTATGCGCACGGCGACGGAGTGGCGCCCGACTTCGGCGCCGCCCGAGCCTGGATGCAGCGGGCGGCGGATGGCGGCGTCGCCGAGGCGCGCGCATGGTTGGCGGAACCGCATCCGCAGCCGCTTCGCCTTCCGACGGGTGACCAGGATTGTCCGAACATCGTGCGCGGCTTCGATCGGCTGATGTTCGGCGGCGACCGGGAGATGATCGCGTCCGCCTACTTCGAGAAGTCGAACAAGGAGCACACGGCGGGCGACAACGACCAGTCGGCCTTCGACGCGACCTGTTCGCTGTTCATGGATCCTGTGCACTACGGCGCTATCGCCTACTCACAAAGAGCGCTCGCGCGCTACGACCGCAACGACCCTGCCGGCGCGCTCGCCGATTTGCGCCAGGCCATCCGGCTCGATCCGAACGTGCGCCAGTATCGCTGGGTGAAGCAGGCCTTCGCCCGGTGGGGCATCGACAACTAGCTGGGTGAGCGCGGCGCTTGGCGCGCGCTCCCGGCGGGCGCACCTTCGCCTTGGGA
This sequence comes from Caulobacteraceae bacterium, assembly GCA_035549595.1. GTDB lineage: Bacteria > Pseudomonadota > Alphaproteobacteria > Caulobacterales > Caulobacteraceae > Acaudatibacter. The sequence goes on along the minus strand of DASZQQ010000396.1, from coordinate 11,102 downwards.
TGGAATCGCTCGAGGTCATCGCGCGGCCGCACTTCGACAAGGCCGACGTCGCCTGGCTGACCGACATCCGGTCGCGCCGGGCCGGCAGCCGCGGCGCGCCGTACTTCACCCTGGTGTTCGCCGGCGCCGACCTGCCGCCCGCCGACTTCGCCAAGGCGATCCGCGCCAACGCCAGGGACTTCCACCCCGTCCGCTTCCGCCTGCGCTCGGCCCTGGTGGTGCCCGAGCCGGTCGTGCGGCGTTACCACGTGTTCCTCGTGCCCGACGAAGGCTTCGCCGCGATCCTGAAGCTGCACGACGGCCTGCACCGCGGCCCCATCAAGCCCGCGCTGCGCCAGGACACCGCCTACCTGCCCCACATCACCGTCGCCACCGCCAGCGACTACCAGACCGCCCGCGACCTCGCCCTCTCCCTGAACCGCGGCGACATCGACATCCCCGGCCGCATCGACGCCCTGCAGGTCGAACGCCGCACCGGTGACGTGATCAAGACCGTGGCCGAGGTGCCGCTCGAGAAGGCGGGGTGGTTCGGGTAGGGGTGTTCGGGGAACTGGCTGGGGAACTAGGACTCGAACCTAGAATAACGGTACCAAAAACCGCTGTGTTACCATTACACCATTCCCCAGCAGGAACGGCGCGGGGGGCGGGGCCCCCGGTCGCGAGGGCGGTGCAATAGCGCAAGGGCCGGGTTCGCGCAACGGCCCTTTCAGGGTCGCTTGCGGGGCGGGAAGGGAGCCTCTATAAGGCCCGCTCCCGAGCGGGACGGCTTGCTTCGTCCCGGTCAGGCGAATGGTTCGCGGAGTGTGGCTCAGTCTGGTAGAGCACCGCGTTCGGGACGCGGGGGTCGCAGGTTCAAATCCTGCCACTCCGACCATTCCCTCCCTCCCTTCGATCGCCTAGCGTCGCGCCCGCAAAGGGGAGGCGCTTCGTGGCCAAGTCACTTCAGGACGTTCTGCAACAAGGGGTCGAGGCCGGTCACGCGCCGGGATTCGCCGCGGCGGCGCTGACGCCGCAGGGCGAGGTGCTGAGCGCCGCCGCCGGCGCGCGAGGGGTCGACAACCCGGCGCCGATGACGCCCGACACGGTGTTCTGGATCGCCTCCATGACCAAGGCCCTGACCAGCGTGGCGGCGATGCAGCTGGTCGAGCGCGGCCTTCTGGATCTCGACGCGCCGGTGGGCGAGCGCCTGCCGGCGCTGGCGGCGCCCAAGGTGCTGACCGGATTCGATTCGGCCGGCGCCCCGGTGACGCGGCCGGCGACGAAGCCGATCACCCTGCGGACGCTGCTGACCCACACCTCGGGCCTCGGCTACGACTTCTGCAGCGCCGAGCTGGCGCGCTTCGTCGACGCCACGGGCGTCAGCGTGTTCGGCCCCGGCGCGCCCGACATCCCGCTGCTGTTCGAGCCGGGCGAGGCCTGGCAGTACGGCATCTCGACCGACTGGGTCGGCCAGCTGGTCGAGGCGGTCGGCGGCAAGGGCCTGGACGCCTGGTTCGAGGCCGAGATCACCGGCCCCCTCGGCATGACCGACACCACCTTCGCGCCTGGCGAGGCCATGGCCGGGCGCCGCGCCAGCGTGCATCAGCGGCTGGACGACGGCTCGCTGGTCCCGATTCCGTTCGCCATGCCGGCGCCGCCGTACTTCTCCATGGGCGGCGGCGGCCTCTATTCCACGGCCGGCGACTACCTGAAGTTCCTGCAGGCGATCCTGGCGGGCGGCGGCGGGGTGCTGCGGCCCGACACCGTGGCGCGGATGACGGCCAACCAGGTCGGCGAGCTGGCCTGCGGGACGCTGACATCGGCGCGGCCGGCCAAGAGCCGCGACTTCGAGGTGATGCCGGGCGTTCCCAAGGGCTGGGGCCTCGGCTTCCTGATCAACGCCGCGCCGGCCGCCGAGGGCCGGGCCGCCGGCAGCCTCGCCTGGGCCGGGCTCGGCAACTGCTACTACTGGGCCGATCCGAAGAGCGGCGCGGCCGGCGTCCTGCTGTCGCAGGTGATGCCGTTCGCCGACCCCCAGGTGCTGGAGACCTTCGCGGCCATGGAGCGGTTCATCTACGGCGTCTGAGCCGGAAGCGGTTGCACCCGGCGCGCCTTTGTCTAGCGTGGCGCGCGAACCTCATCCGGGCCCTTCATGAAGCAGTTCCTCACCACCGTCGCCGGCGTGTTCGTCGGCCTCCTGCTGTTCGCGTTCGTCATGCCGTTCTTCCTCATCGGCCTGATCGCCAGCGCCTCGCGGCCGGCGCCGACGCCGGCCAACACCGTGCTGTCGCTGGACCTGCGCGCCGGGATGACCGACCAGCAGCCCCAGGCGCCGTTCCCGGGCCTGTCCGGCAAGACCCTGTCGGTGATCGGGATCGAGGAGACGCTGCGCCGCGCCGAGCAGGACCCGAAGGTGAAGGGCCTGTTCGTGCGCCTGCCCGAGGGCGGCATGGCCCCGGCGGCGGCCGACGAGCTGCGGCTGGCGTTCAAGCGCTTCCGCGCCGCCGGCAAGCCGATCCTGGTCCACAGCCAGGGCGTCTATCCGAGCGGTGTGGTCACCGCGACCTACGAGCTGGCGGCGGCCTCGGGCGACGTCTGGATGCAGCCGGCCTCGTCGTTCCAGGTGACGGGCCTGGCCTCGACCGACATCTTCTTCAAGCGCTTCTTCGACAAGTACGGCGTCACGCCCGACTACCAGCAGCGCTACGAGTACAAGAACGCGGTCAACCCCTACCTCTACAGCGACTACACGGCGGCCCACCGCGAGTCCGAAGTGGGCTGGCTGGGCTCGGTCTATGCGACGGGGCTCGCCAACGCCGCCGCCGACCGCGGCCGGAACGCGGCGGACCTGAAGACCCTGATCGAGGGCGGGCCCTGGTCGGCCGAGGAGGCCAGGGCGCGCGGCCTGATCGACCGGGTCGGCGAGGAGAAGGACGCCGAGACCGCGATCCTGAAACAGGCCGGCGACGGGGCCCGGATGATGGACTTCGCCGACTATGCGGCCAAGGCGCGCCAGGCGCCCGCCATCGGCGCCGGCCTGCCCACCGTGGCCGTGATCAACGCCGAGGGCGCCATCGTCACCGGCACGAGCGAGCACGCCAGCCCGTTCGGCTCGGGCCAGACCATCTATTCCGACGACATCGCCAAGGCCTTCTACACGGCGATCGAGGACAAGGAGGTCAAGGCGATCGTGTTCCGGGTCTCCTCGCCGGGCGGATCGGACACCGCGTCCGAGCAGATCCTGGCGGCGGTGCGCGCGGCCAAGGCGGCCGGCAAGCCGGTGGTGGTCAGCATGGGCACCTACGCAGCCTCGGGCGGCTACTGGATCTCGTCGCAGGCCTCGGAGATCGTCGCCCAGCCCTCGACCCTGACCGGCTCGATCGGCGTCTTCGGCGGCAAGTTCGCGGTCGGCGACGCCCTCTCCAGGTTCGGTGTCGACGTGCGCGGCCTCTCGGTCGGCGGGCCCTACGCGGCCGCCTTCGGGCCCGGCGCGCCCATGACCAACGCCCAGAAGGCCGCGTTCGGGGCCTGGATGGACCGCATCTACGACGGCTTCGTCGGCCGCGTCGCCGAGGGGCGCAAGATCCCGGCCGACCGCGTGCGCGAGATCGCCAAGGGCCGGGTCTGGACCGGCGTCCAGGCCAAGGCGCTCGGCCTCGTCGACCAGATCGGCGGCTTCTACCAGGCCGTCGACCGGGCCAAGGCCCTGTCGGGCATCACCGGCCAGGCGCGGCTGAAGACCATCAGCGTCCAGGTCTCGCCGTTCGAAGCGCTGAGCCGCCTCTTCGGCGCCGGCACCGAGGCGACGCGCATCCTGGCCTCTCTGGACGCGATGGCGCGGGCGCCCGAGGCCAGGGCGATCGGCGGCGAGGTGCGCGACGCCTCCCTCAGGGCCCAGGGCGCGACGGTGCTGGCGCCGCGGCTGGTGGACTGACCAAAGAAAAAGGCGGCGGGTCGCCCCGCCGCCTTCGATCCCGGAAGATCGCTCTCAGGTCAGAACTTGCGGTCCAGGGTGATGAACACCCGGCGGCCGCGGAGGTCGAACTCGTTCAGGGCGGCGATGCCGGCCCGGAACTGACCCGCCGACTGCGCCGGCGGCGGCTCGTCGAACAGGTTCTGGATGCCGACCTGGGCCGACCAGTTGTCCCACTTCTTGCGCACCGACACCGAGTGGTAGATCGTCAACTCGGTGTACTGCTTGTAGTAGACGGGCTGGTTGTACCGCGTGCTGTTGTAGACGTCCTGGCCGAGCAGCTCGGTGTCGGACGCCTTGCCGATGAACTCGGTCGACCAGAAGAACGTCCAGTCGTTGTGGTCGAAACGCAGGTTGGCGACGCCAGTGAAGTCCGGCTCGGTGGTCGAGCCGTTGTTGTCGACCGGGTTGCTGCCCAGCAGGTTCACGACGTCCTCGAACTGCCAGGTGAACTGGGTGTCGAGGGTCAGCTTGCCCCAGCGGGTGTCGTACTTGACCTGGGTGGTCAGGTCGAGGCCGCGGTTATGCTCGTTGGCGATGTTGATGTAGTTGTCGAAGATCGTCGTGATGTCGTGCGTTGCCGGGTCCCGGGTGAACAACGTACAGAAGTCGTTCGGGTAGGTGGTCGTGTCGTAGCAGGCGTTGAGGATGTTGGTGGGGCCGAACTTCGACACCTCGTTCCTGACCTCGATGTCGAAGTAGTCGAGCGCGATGCTGACGTTGAAGAACGACGGCGTCAGCACCAGGCCAACGGTGGTCGCCCGCGAGGTCTCGGCCGTCAGACGGCCCTTGCCGCCGCCGGAGAAGACCTGCGGCGTCGCGCCGGGGCCCGGGTAGTTGTTGGGAATGCCCGCCGCGGCGCAGTGCTGCTGGATCCGCGGGTCGCTGCTCTCGCCCCACATCGCGCACGGGTCGTTGCCGTTGAAGAACGAGGACTGGTCCGCGAGATAGAGCTCGAACAGGGCCGGGGCCCGGTACGAGGTGCCGTGCGAACCGCGCAGGCGCAGCCAGTTCGTGAGCCGCCAGTCGAGGCCGACCTTGTAGGTGAAGTTCGAGCCGTAGCTGTCGTAGTCGGTGTAGCGCCCCGAGAGGGTGCCATCGAGCGACTCGAAGCCCGGCATGTTCTTCAGGATCGGGATCTGCAGCTCGCCGTAGAATTCCTTCACAGCGTCGGAGCCCTGGGTGATGCCCGAGGTCGAGAAGCCCCAGTAGTTCGAATTGCGGGCGTTGTAGCCGGGGGTGTCGTTGATGTGGTCGTGACGGTAGACGGCGCCCACGGCGACGCCCAGCGGGCCGGCCGGCAGCTGCATCAGCGTGCCGGTCAGGGAGGCTTCCACCAGCCACTGATCGTACTTGGTGGTGCCCGTCTCACGTCCGCGCAGGAACGCCATTTCCTGCGGCGTCAGGTTGCCGGCCAGGAAATGCTCGCTGAACCACGGGATCGCCATGCAGCTCACCGGCCCGGAGACGGTGATCTGACTTGGATCGCAGGCCACGCCGGGGCCGGTCGTGGCGAACACGCGGTCCTGGTAGATGAAGTCCTGGGTGTAGCGGGCGTCCGACCGGCCGTACTGGGCGTAGATGTCCCAGTCCCAGCCGCTGAGGAAGCTGGAGCCGCCGATCTTGCCGCGCAGCCCGCCCAGGATACGGCCGTAGTTGATCCGCTCCTGCTCGTTGTACGGGAAGATGACCAGCGGACGCGCATAGGCGAGCGCGGGGTTGACGCCGCCGGCGATCAGGCCCGGCGCCACGGTGTTCGTCGGGTTGGTCGGGTCCACCCATTCGAACAGGTACTGATAGTAGGTGCCCGAGGACCGGCGCTGGTTCAGCAGCACCTCGGTGTAGGCCTCGACCTGAGGCGTGATGTCGTAGGAGCCGGACAGGAAGAACGTCGCGCGCTTGACCGGCGAGATCACATCCGAGTTCTGGATGATCGGATCGTTGTACGGTCCGTAGGGGTAGGTCGCCGGCTGGCCGGCGCGGCAGCAGCGCACCCAGTCCGGCAGGAACGGACGAGTCGAGAGCGCCGCGGCAGGATAGCCGCCGGGCGGACCGCGGTTCAGAGCCGGATCGTAGATGAACACGCCGCCGTAGGTGCTGTAGGCCTGCCAGCCGCCGTGGATGGCGTTGTAGCACTTGTAGGAGCCCGTCGCCGGGTCGATGAAGTCGACCCGCTGGTGGGTCGTCGGGTCGGAGACGAAGTCCTCGGCGCAGGAGGTGTAGCTGCGGTCGATGGCCTTCTGGCGCATGTCCTCGTTCCAGTCGGCCGTCAGCATCAGCGAGCCGCGGTCCCAGACCTTGCCCCAGGTGATCGAGAACCGGTCCTGGCCGCCGCCCTGATGGAAGGGCTGGTCGTAGTGGAGGTTGATCTCGATGCCGTCGGTGTTGCGCTTGGTGATGAAGTTGGCGACGCCGGCGACGGCGTCCGAGCCGTAGATCGACGAGGCGCCGTCCTTCAGGATGTCCACCCGGTCGATGATCGACGAGGGCAGGATGTTGAGGTCGACGGGGCCGACGGTGCCGCCGATGCCCGCCGGCGACAGGCGCCGGCCGTTCAGCAGCACCAGGGTGCGGTTGGCGCCCAGGCCGCGCAGCGACAGCGTCTCGGCGTTTTCCCCGCCGGTGACGACGTAGCCGGACAGCAGGTTGTTGGCCTGGAACGAGCCGCTGGCCACGCTGGACTTCTGCACGATCTCGGCCGTGTTGGTCACGCCCTGCAGTTCGGACGTGTCGCTCGTGATCACCTGGATCGGCGAAGAGCTGCTGAACTCGTTGGTGTGGATGTGCGACCCGGTCACGACCAGCTCGGACACCGAGCCGCTGGACTCCGGCGCCTTCGTCGCCGGCGCCTGGTCGGTGGTCTGGGCCGTGCTGGATTGCGCGAACGCCGCGACGGGCGCGAGCGCCAGTCCAGCGACCACGGTGGTGCACAGCAGGAATGCCTTGTTCAGTCTCATGGTGTGAAGCGCCCCTTACTCAGCCTCTGTCCGGAGGCGCCCTCTCAGCTGCGCAACCGGTGTTACGGGACCGTAGCGGCTGAGGCGGTTTTGTGATTCAGCTTTGTGAGGACGCGTGTCACTTTTTGTGACGGGCGTGGCGATTTCATCACAGAAATCTTCGAGCGCCGTGCAAAAGCGGGGCTTAAGTCGTCTGTCCGGCCGAATCCGCGGGCAAAATTTGCTGTTCAACGCGCTTCGGCCGTCGCCAAGTCGGCCTCTGTCGCTTTAAGACATGTTGTGGATGCTGCAGTCGTAGGAGTGGCGATATTGCGTGCCTGTCAGATTCTCGGCGCCGTGCTGGCGGCGCTTTTCGCTTTTTCCGTGACGCGGCCCGCCGACGCCGCGGCCGTTCCCTCGGCGCATGACTTCGCGCGCGCCGCGCAGATCAGCGACGTTTCGATCTCGCCCGACGGAAAGCACATCGTCGCGCTGCGGTCGCTCGACGGCGTCCACGTCGACATTGCGGTGTGGGAGACCGAGGCGCGCGACAAGCCGCCGACGATCCTGGCGGCGATCCCGCAGCTCACGATCATGCAGGTAGGGTTCGTGAAGAACGACCGCCTGGCGGTCCGCGTGCGCCAGCTCGGCGACATCGGCTCGGACCACTTCCATCTGTTCAAGCTGTTCCTGACGGACCTGAAGGGCTCTTCGTGGAAGTCGGCCCTGCCCGAGCCGACGGATCCAAGGCTGACCGCCGACGAGCGCATGTACCTCAGCCTGGCCGATCCCGTGCTCCTGTCGTCGCTGCCCAACGATCCGAGGCACATCCTGGTGGTCGACCAGCGCTTCACCGGCGCCGGCGACGTCTACAAGGTCGACGTCTACACCGGCGTTTCGGAGCGGGTGCTGCGGGGCTCCGAGCGGTTCGGGCAGCCGATGGCCGACCTGAACGGCGAGGTCCGCGTCCGCTCCGAGGTCAACACCGACAGCGGCAAGGCCTATCTGGCCCAGTGGATCCGCTCCGCGGACGGATCGTGGAGCGAGCACTTCCGCCTCTACGCCAAGGACCGGCAGGGGACCCAGGTGGTCGGATTCTCGCAGGACCCGAACATCGCCTACGTCTCGGTGACCAAGGACCGTGACCGCGCGGCCATCTACGAATACGACATCGCCAGGAAGAAGCTGCTCGACCTGGTGTTCGAGCACCGGCTGTTCGATGTCGGCGCGCCGATCCAGGCGCGCGACGGGCGTCTGCTCGGCTTCACATACGAGGCCGAGAAGGGGCGCATGTACTTCACCGACGGCAAGCTCGCGTCGATGGAAGCGGGCGTGGCCGCGGCGCTGGGCGTCAAGCCGCAGGTGGTGCAGTGGAAGGACCCGGCGTCGGACCTCGTCGCCAACCTTCCGGTCGAGAACGCCTTCGGCGCGCACCTGACCAGCTGGTCGGACGACTTCAGCTACGCCATCGTCGAGAAGTCCGGCCCCGACCAGCCGCCCGAGTACTATCTGCTGGCCGGCGGCGCGCGCCTCACCCTGCTGGGCCGGTCGCGGCCGCAGATCGACACCTCGACGCTGGGGGATTCGGCGCTGGTCGAGTACGCCGCCCGCGACGGCCTGATGATCCCGGCCCTGCTGCACAAACCCAATCCGGCGCTGTACGGCCAGGGGCCCTATCCGGCGATCGTCCTGCCGCACGGTGGTCCCTGGGGGCGGGACGAACTCGACTGGGACATCTCGGGCTGGACCAAGTACTTCACCGCGCGGGGCTTCGTGGTCATCCAGCCCCAGTTCCGCGGCTCGGAGGGCTGGGGGCAGAAGCTCTGGCGCGCGGGCGACCGCGAATGGGGCCAGAAGATGCAGGACGACAACGACGACGCCGCCAAGTGGCTGATCGACCAGCATCTGGCGGATCCCAGGCGGATCGCCTTCTTCGGCTACTCATACGGCGGCTACGCGGCCTTCGCCGCGGCGATCCGGCCTAACGGCCTCTACCAGTGCTCGATCGCCGGCGCCGGGGTGGCCGACATCCGTAATTTCCAGGGCGAGACCTACAACGACCGCTTCCTGCGCGAGTACCAGCGGCCTTCGATCGAGGGGCTGAACGTGCTGCAGCACGCCAGGGAAGCCTCGATCCCGGTGTTCATCTACAACGGCGACCGCGACCAGACCGTGGATCCCAGCGAGTCGCACCACTTCCGCGACGCGCTGAAGGCGGCGGGTAAGCCCTACCGGTACCTGGAGATCAAGGACATGGGGCACCAGTACGTGACCATGACCCCGGCCGACCTGGAGCTGCAGCTGACCGAGATCGAGAAGTTCCTCAAGACCGACTGCAAGCCGGGGGGACTCTGAGGGGGCAAGCTTCGCCGGCGCCTCACACCGAAGCGTCCGGCGTGATGCCGCTGAAGTCGTCCATGGCGCACATGGCCGCCGTGATGATCTCGCGATCCTCGGGCGTCAGGCGGGGGTTCCAGACGTCGCAGATCAGGATGGTGCGCAGCCGGTCGCTGTCGTTCCAGGCCTCGTGCTCGATGGTGTCGTCGAATACCCAGCCTTCGCCGACCTTCCATTGGCGCGTCTCGGACCCGACCCGGAAACCGCAGCCCGGCGGGACAATCAGGGGCAGGTGCATAACCAGTCGGGTGTTGGAGACGCCGTTGTGCGGCGGGATGCGCGTGCGCGGCGCCAGCACCGAGAACATGGCCGCCGGAGAGCGCCGCTGGATGTGCGGCTGAGGAATCCCGGCGATCGCCGCCATGGTCTTCGGGCAGGCGGCGGCATGGGCGTCAACGACCCGCCCGGCGGCGATCAGGTGGTAGGCGTTCCAGCGCGGCGAATGGTTCAGTTCGGCCCATTGGTCCAGCGGCACGTGGTCGGGGTACTGGACGTAAGGGGCGAGCTCAGCCTGCTCGCCGGCGAGGACGGCGGCGAGTTCGGCCTGGATCGCCGGCGTCTCGGCCTCCAGCGCCTCCAGCCACGGGAATTCCTCGCGCTCCCAGAACTCGATGTCCGGCAGGCCCGGGTAGTGGAACTGGACCGGCTCCTGGCGATAGACGCGCCGCTTGCCGGTCAGCCGGTCGAGGAACGCCGCGCCGCGGCGACGCGCGGACGACGTCGCCCCGGCCATGGCCTCGCCGGCGCCCGCCCGCAACGCCTCGTCCAGATCGCGGACGTAGTCGTCGCGGAACGACTGCGCGTGTTCCAGCGCCCGGCGCGCCGCGGGGGGCAGGGTGTCGGCGGCCGGCGCGAGGTCGCAGACGACGCGATAGACCGCGCCGGCGACCCGTTTGCGGCCGAGCCGTTCGAGCAGCGAGCCGCGCATCAGCAGGGCGAGGAACGACCGCGGGTCGAGGGCGAGCGCGGTCTCCACCGCCTCGAGGGCGCCCATCAGGTCGCCGAGGCCCCGCCGGCAGGCCGCCAGGCTCATCCACAGCGCCAGATCCCCGCGCTCCAGCGTCACCGCCTGCTCGAGCAGATCCCTGGCCGACTGCAACGACCCCGCGGCGGCGGCCCGGTCGGCCTCTTCGCGCAGAGTCTCAACTCGTTGGTCCATGCGCCCCCCCGCGCCGGCGGACTCGTCTCCGCCGTTGAGCATGAACCCTCGCGGCTGGCAACGGAGCGCGGCGTCGCGGCTGGCTCCCCGGCGTTCCCCTCGGCTAGGCTGGGGCATGGATCAGACCCCCGATTCCTTCCCCTTGACCCTCGACGTCGCCGCCGACGCGGTGCGGGTCGTGCAGCTCGCCGAGTCCGACTACCGCTCGGCCAGCTTCCTCGACGAGCGCCTGCTGGCGGTGACCGGGCAGGGGACGTGGCTCGAGTGGCCGTCGTTCGCGGCCCAGGCCCCGGCGGGGACGGCCCTCGGCGCCGACTTCATCTTCCACATGGGACACGTGGGCTCGACCCTCGCGGCGAGGCTGCTCGGCGGCCATCCGCGCGTGTTCGCCCTGCGTGAGCCGGCGGTTCTGCGCGTGTTCGCCCAGATGGAGCTGGACCTGGACCGGCCCGAGAGCCTGTGGTCGTCCGCCGACTGGGAGCGGCGCCTGGCGCTCTTCATGCGGCTCTATGCCCGGGTGTGGCGACCGCAGCAGCGGGCGCTGGTCAAGGCCACCAGCCAGGTCAGCGAGATCGCGCCCAGGCTGATGGACCAGGCGCCGGGCGCGCGTGCCTTCCTGATGTACGTGGCCCCCGAGCCCTACCTGGCGACGATCCTC
>DASZQQ010000395.1:0-9482 GCA_035549595.1 Caulobacteraceae bacterium | reverse complement strand
GAACGACAAGGCCGTCCGGGCCGTGGTGCTGTCCGGCGACGGCCGCGCCTTCTGCGCCGGCCTCGACATGGGCAACTTCGGCCGCATGGCCGAGGGGCCGCGCACCCGGCCCGAAGGCCAGTCGCCGACCGACGCCGGCTTCGCCAGCCGCACCCACGGCATCGCCAACCGCGCCCAGTACGCGGTCTGGGTCTGGCGCGAGATCCCGGTTCCGGTGATCGCTGCGGTGCACGGCGTCGCCTTCGGCGGCGGCTTCCAGCTCGCCCTGGGCGCCGACATGCGCTACGTCGCCCCGGACACGAAGATGGCCGTGCTCGAGATCAAGTGGGGCCTGATCCCCGACATGGCCGGCACCCAGATCATGCGCCACCTGGCGCGCGAGGACGTGGTGCGCGAGCTGACCTACACCGGGCGCATCTTCACCGGCGTCGAGGCCAAGGAATTCGGCTTCGCCACCCGCGTCTGCGACGATCCGCTGGCCGAGGCCCTGGCCACCGCGCGCGAGATCGCCGGCAAGAGCCCGGACGCCATCCGCGCAGGCAAGCGCATCCTGAACGCCGCCGTGGTCGTCTCGCCGGGCGAAGGCCTGATGCAGGAGACCGTCGAACAGGTGGCCCTGATCGGCAGCCCCAACCAGGTCGAGGCGGTGATGTCGAACATCCAGAAGCGCGAGGCGGTCTACAAGGACCCCGCCTAGCCCGGAGCGAGACGACCCGCCGCAAGGGGGGCGGCGCCGGCAGGCTTCAGCGGCGCGCCGTCTCGTGCCAAGTTATAACAGGTTAAGAATCCGAGCCCGGCCGCGACCGGGGTCGAAACAAGAAGACAGAGGCCCGCGATCGGGGGGCCGGGGAGGACACCGTGAGGATCATTCGTTTGGGCCTGGCCTTGGCGCTCGCGCTGGGCGTCGCCGCCTGCAACCAGCACAAGCCGGGCGCCGTGGACGCGGCCCGCCTGGCCGCCGCGGCGGGCAACGCCGAATGGCTGTCCTACGGCAAGGACTACAACGAGCAGCGCTTCTCCCCGCTCGACCAGATCAACGCCGGCAACGTCGGCCAGCTCGGCCTCGCCTGGTACGCCCAGTTCGACACCGACCGCGGCCAGGAAGCGACGCCCCTCGAGGTCGACGGCGTGCTCTACACGACCACGGCCTGGTCCAAGGTGTTCGCCTTCGACGCCAGGACCGGCAAGCAGCTCTGGTCCTTCGATCCCAAGGTCAAGGGCGGCAAGGGCTACGACGCCTGCTGCGACGTCATCAACCGCGGCGTCGCCGTGTGGAAGGGCCGCGTCTACGTCGGCACGATCGACGGGCGGCTGATCGCGCTGGACGCCAAGACCGGCCAGGTCGCCTGGTCGCAGCAGACCACCGATCCGTCGAAGCCCTACACGATCACGGGCGCGCCGCGGGTGATCAAGGACAAGGTGCTGATCGGCAACGGCGGCGCCGAGTACGGCGTGCGCGGCTACATCAGCGCCTACGACAGCGCCACCGGCAAGCTCGCCTGGCGCTTCTACATGACGCCCAATCCGGAAGGTAAGCCCGACGGCGCCGCCTCGGACGCGATCATGGCCAAGACCGCGGCGGCGACCTGGTCGGACGGCGAGTGGAAGAAGACCGGCGGCGGCGGCACGCCGTGGGACGCCATCGTCTACGACCCGCAGCTCGACATCGTCTACATCGGCACCGGCAACGGCAGCCCCTGGAACCACAAGCTGCGCTCGGGCGGCAAGGGCGACAACCTGTTCCTGTCGTCGATCCTGGCCCTGAAGCCGGACACCGGCGAATACGTCTGGCACTACCAGACTACCCCGGGCGAGAGCTGGGACTACACGGCCACGCAGCAGCTGATGCTCGCCGACCTGACCATCGGCGGCCAGGTGCGCAAGGTGATCATGCAGGCGCCGAAGAACGGCTTCTTCTACGTCCTCGACCGCCAGACCGGTAAGCTGATCTCGGCCAAGAACTACACGGCGATCAACTGGGCCACCGGCGTCGACATGGCGACCGGCCGGCCGATCGAGACGCCCCAGGCGCGCTACGTCGGCGCCGACCACGTGCAGATCCCGGGCCCGCTGGGCGCGCACAACTGGCAGCCGATGGCGTACAATCCGAAGACGTCGCTTGTCTACATCCCGACCAACGTCACGCCCTTCGACTACGCCGACAACAAGAACTACCGCTACAATCCGGGCGGCTGGAACGTCGGCGTCGACCTTCTGGCCAACGCCAAGGACGTGCCGCCGGCCCAGGCCAAGGCGCTGGCCTCGATGATCCGCGGCGCCCTCGTCGCCTGGGACCCGGTGCAGCAGAAGGCGATCTGGTCGGTCGAGCATCCGTTCTTCTGGAACGCCGGCGTGCTGACCACCGCGGGCGGCCTCGTCTTCCAGGGCGACGCGCTCGGCCAGCTGGTCGCCTACGACGCCAAGACCGGCCAGAAGGTGTGGAGCTACAAGGCCGACAACGGCATCATCGCCGCGCCGATGAGCTATTCGCTGGACGGTGTGCAGTACATCGCGGTGATGGTCGGCGCCGGCGGCGGCGGCCAGATCTCGGCCCCGGCTTTCCTGCCGACGCGGCCGCGCCTGCCCGGCCGCCTGATGGTGTTCAAGATCGGCGGCACGGCCAAGGCGCCCGACTTCCCGATCCCGCCGCAGCCGGCGATCGACCTGGCGAGCCTGTCGTCGAAGGGCGACCCGCAGAAAGGCTTCGCGCTCTTCAACGAGAACTGCCAGGTCTGCCACGGCCCGAACGCCACCGGCGCCTGGCTGCCCGACCTGAAGCGCACGCCGATCCTGACCTCCGCCGACGCCTGGAACGCGGTCGTGATCGAGGGCGCCAAAGCGCCGCACGGCATGGCCAGCTTCGCCCGCTTCCTGACCTCGCACGACGCGGAGGACATCCGCGCCTTCGTGATCCAGGAATCGAAGAAGGCGGCGCAGGGCGGCTCGTCCAAGGGCGGCGGCGCGGCCGGCTGACGTGGACCGGGGACATGGACCGCAAGGTCCGTGTCCCCTACCGCCCCTCTGGGTCGATCAGGGCGCGGGTGTAGGTCTCGATCACGACGCTGAACGGCGCGCCTTCGGCCGTGGACAGCAGCGCCTTGTGCTGCAGCACATAGGGCGGGGTCACGAGCCGGCGCGCCCGCGCCGGGCCGGCCTCGCCGTAGTCGACCGGGAATGGCCGGAACAGGATCACGGCCTGCAGGGTGCGTCGCGTGAAGCCGAGCGGCTTCACCACCAGGCCGAACGGCGTGTCGGTCTCGTCGAGCTGGCGGTTCATGGCCGGTGTCAGGCGGGAGGGCAGGTACCAGTTGTCGGCCTCGGACAACACCTTGCCGCCGCAGATGAGCTGCACGTGGCGATAGCGCACCGTCTGGCGCGGCTCCGCGCCCAGCAGGGCCCTCACCGCCTCGGGCGCGGGTTTCTCGGCGCCCTTGACGAGGGCCGCGCGCACCTGGGCGGGGTCGGCGAGCCCGCGGCGGGCGCACCAGATCTGCAGGGTCTCCGTCGCGCTGGGCCGGCTGAGGAGATCGGCGTTCAGCTGCTGCACCAGGGCCAGGGCCTGCAGGCGCCCGTCGTAGGTGTCGGGGAAGCTCTGGGCCGGTCCCGCGCCCAGGGCGGCGGCCAGCGCCAGGGCGAGGACCGCTGGACGAAGGACGCGGCGCATGGCGCGCTCTTGCCAAACCGCGGACGGCCCGTCGAGAGTTGATCGAACGCAAGGCGCCGCACGGCCCGGGCCCGCAGGGTCGCGCCGGACCGTATCCTGGTGGGAGGACATCGAAGTGGTCGCAGCCGCCCTCGCCGAACGCCTGCGCCGCGCCGTCGGCGACAGCGCCGTGCTCGACGGCAAGGAGGCGGCGAGCCTGCGCGGCGCCTGGAGCCGCGTCGGCGTGCCGGCCCTGCTCGTGCGCCCCGGATCCACCGCCGAGGTCGCCGAGACGCTCAGCGTCTGCCACCAGTCGAGCGTGCCCGTGGTCCCCTGGGGCGGCCTGACCGGTCTCGTCGCCGGTGGCTGGGCCGACCACGAGGTCGCCCTGTCGATGGACCGCATGAGCCAGGTCGAGGCGATCGACACCGAGGCCATGACCATGACCGTCCAGGCCGGCTGTCCGCTGCAGGCGGCATGCAAGGCGGCCGAGGAGGCCGGCCTGTTCTTCCCGCTCGACCTCGGCTCGCGCGGCACGGCCACGATCGGCGGCAACGTCTCGACCAACGCCGGGGGCAACCGCGTCATCCGCTACGGCATGATGCGCGAGCAGGTGCTGGGGCTGGAGGTGGTGATGGCCGACGGCACGGTGGTGGGCGGCCTGAACCGGCTGATCAAGAACAACGCCGGCTATGATCTGAAGCACCTCTTCATCGGCTCGGAGGGCACTTTGGGCGTCGTCACCCGCGCCGTGCTGCGCCTTCGCCAGGCGCCGCTGAGCCAGGACGTGGCGATGCTGGCCATCGACACCTTCGCGGCCCTCGTGCGCGTGCTGCGGCGCATGGAGCGGCTGCTGGGCGGGCGGCTGTCGGCCTTCGAGGTGATGTGGCGCGAGTACTACGAGCTCGTCACCACCCCGCCCGCACACGGGCGCATGCCGCTCGCCGGCGGCCACCGGTTCTATGTGCTGGTGGAAAGCCTCGGCGCCGATCCCTCGCCCGACGCGGCGGCGTTCGAGACCGCGCTCACAAGCTGCCTGCAGGAGGGCGACATCGCCGACGCGATCATCGCCAAGTCGCAGGCCGAGCGCGAGGACCTGTGGGCGCTGCGCGACGACGTCGGCCAGGTGGCGCGCAACGGCCCGGTTCTGACCTTCGACATCTCGCTGGGCGTCCACCAGATGGAGGCCTACGTCGCCGAGGTCGCCTCGGCGCTGACGGCCTGGAAGCCGGGCACGAGCCTGGTGGTGTTCGGCCACCTGGGCGACGGCAACCTGCACCTGGTGATCGGAGCCAGCCCCCTCGACCGCTACGACGTCGAGGCGATCGTCTACCGCCCGCTGCAGCGCCGCGCCGGCTCGATCAGCGCCGAGCACGGCGTCGGTCTCGACAAGCGCGCCTGGCTCTGGGTCAGCCGCAGCGAGGAGGAGGTCAACATGATGCGCACGCTGAAGCGCGCCTTCGACCCGCTCGGCATCCTGAACCCCGGCAAGATCTTCGAGGTCCCTTCGGGCCTGGCGCCCGTTTTCGGTTGAGTTCCGCCCGCGAAGGCATTGAAATCCTCCGCGAAGAAAAGCGGAGGAACGCCATGGCCTACGTCGAGGGGCGCATCGTGCACGATGCGGACTCCCACCTGATGGAGCTGCCCGACTGCCTGGACGACTACTTCGATCCAAAGCTGAAGGCCGACTTCCACGCCCTGCCCTACTATCGGAACAAGCTCGGCAAGCCGGGCTGGACCGACGGCCTGCGCCGCCAGCAGGACGACCCGGAGTTCCGGGCCGGCGACGTCGAGAACCTGATGCTGCGCAAGAACTACCAGGCCCTGGGCGCCTTCCGCCGGGACGACCGGCCGCGCACCGTCGACCTGCTGGGCTTCGCCAGCCAGCTGGTGTTCACCACCTTCTGCCTCGGCAACTTCGCCCTCGACGATACGAACCCCGAGCTCGCCTACGCCGCGGCAACCGCGCACAACCGCATGATGACGGACTTCTGCGCCGTCGACCGGCGCCTGCTGGCCACGGCCTATGTGCCGCTGACCGACTTCGCCCGCGCCCGGGCCTGCGCACGCGAGGCGATCGACATGGGCGCCAAGGCGCTGATGGTCGCGTCCAAGTCGCCGAGGACCCATTCGCCCAGCCACGTCGAGCTCGATCCGGTGTGGGCCCAGGCGCAGGAGGCGGGCATCCCGATCCTGTTCCACGTCGGCGGGGAGGAGAAGCTCGACAAGCCGTACTTCGAGAATGGCATGCCCAAGGTGAAGGACTTCCACGGCGGCGAGGAGAACTTCACCTCGGTCAGCTTCATGGCCATCCCCCAGGCGCCGATGAAGACCCTGGCGGCGATGATCATCGACGGCGTCTTCGACCGCTTCCCGCGCCTGAAGTTCGGGGCCATCGAGCTGGGCGCCGCCTGGGTTCCCAGCTGGATGCGGTTCATGGATTCGGCCCACCAGGCCTTCTACAAGAACGAGGAACGCCTGCACCGCCTCTCGGCGCCGCCCAGCGAGATCGTCCGCCGGCAGCTGCGCGTGACGCCCTACCCACACGAGGACACCGGCTGGATCATCGCCAACTCCGGCGAGGAGGTGTGCCTGTTCTCGTCCGACTTCCCGCACGTCGAAGGCGGCCGCAACCCGCTGAAGCGCTTCGGCGACGCCCTGGCCACGACGCCGCAGCGCGCCATCGACCGCTTCTACTGCGACAACTTCATCGACCTGATGGGCCAAGGCCTCGCCGAAGACCTCCGCCGCCCCAAACACCTCGTGG
The DNA here is from genome assembly GCA_035549595.1 of Caulobacteraceae bacterium. Lineage (GTDB taxonomy): Bacteria > Pseudomonadota > Alphaproteobacteria > Caulobacterales > Caulobacteraceae > Acaudatibacter. The sequence goes on along the minus strand of DASZQQ010000395.1, from coordinate 3,072 downwards.
CGGCGTAACAAGATCGAGGCGTGGGAGGCTGCGGACAGGCCTTTTGAATTGACCACGAACCACACGAACCACACGAACAATCCCGGACTGGCTCGGCCGCCCACGACGAACCGGGCCTGTTCGTGTGGTTCGTGTGGTTCGTGGTCCAATCAATCTGCGACCGGGAAGCTGCCGGGACGCAGCCGGTAAGGGCGCTGACGCGCTTTTCGTGATGGCGGCTGCGGGCATTGGGGGTAGCCGCAGCTTACGGTATCCATTCGGAAACATCGGCCGACTCGAAGGACGGCTCATGGCCTTGCGGCGACAGCCCGACGATCCGCCCGCGCCCGTCCCGGTGGCGGCGGCGCCCCGGCAGGACGGTTTCCTGCGCAATGCGGCCGTGTTCCTGGCGGTGGTGGTGGCTCTGGCCATCATCCGCTTCTTCCAGGACATCCTGACGCCGCTCGTGGTGGCGACCTTCCTGCTGCTCCTGATCGACGCCTTCGCACGGGTGCTGCACAACCGCCTGCCGACGGCGCCGGACTGGGTGCGCGGCGGCGTCGCCGGCTCGGTGATCCTGGCCAGCTTCGGCGCCATCGGCGGCCTGTTCGTGCTCGAGGCGCCCCCGTTCGCCAACGACATTGCCGGCCTGGAGCCCAGGCTGAACGACGCCATCGCCGAGGTGATGACGGACCTCGGCCAGAACCCGATGACGGTGGAGCAGATCTTCTCCGGCGGGGATCCGTCCCACACCCTGACGCAGGTGTTCTCCACCGCCCGCAGCCTGGTCTCCTACGGCGCTCTGGTGATCATCTACTTCGGCTTCCTGGTCGCCTCGCGGCCGGCCTTCACCAAGAAGGTCGACAGCCTCTACGACACCGAGGAGCACCGCGCCGGCGCCCGGCGCGTGATCGCCAGCGTGCGCAACGCGGTCGAGCAATACGTGCGCCTGCAGACGGTCAAGGCCCTGATGATCGCCCTCACCGCCTGGCTGATCATGACCCTGATGGGCATGCGCGACGCCCTTTTCGTCTCGTTCGTCGCCTTCCTGGCCGCCTATGTGCCGATCGTCGGCGCCTTCGCGGCGTCGATCTTCCCGGGCCTCGTCGAGCTCTCCCAGGCCGAGGGCCTGTTCCGGCCGGCGCTGATGGTCGGCCTGCTGGGCACGGCGGTGTTCGTGATCGACAACGTCATCATGCCCAAGCTGCAGAGCGACGAGCTGAACATCGACCCGCTGCTGGTGCTGATCTCGATCGGCTTCTGGGGCTCGATCTTCGGCGTGCCCGGCATCCTGCTGTCGACGCCGCTGACCGTGACGGTGATGGCGATCGCCGCGGAGTTCCAGGCGACCCGCTGGCTCGCCGTGCTGATCTCCAAGGACGGCAACCCGATCCAGAACGCCAAGGGGCCCTGAACCCTATTCCAGCAGCGCGCGGCTGAGGCCGTCCATGTGCGCGATCAGCCCCGCCGCCCCGCCGGCGGCCACGGGCACGGCGAAGTCGGCCCGCCGCATGAGCATCTGGCTGATCGGTCCGTAGTAGACGTCGATCACCTTCCAGTCGCCGGCCCGCTCGCGCATCCGGTACGACAGCAGGATCGGCGATGCGTCCGCGCGCAGCAGACGCGTGCGGACGATCTTGTCCTCGCCGCGCCGCTCGACGTCGTCGAGCGTGAACCGCTCGCCCACCCGGTGGTCGAACTTGCGCACATAGACGGCCACCAGCAGGCGGCCGAAGGCGGCGATGGCCTGCTGCCGCTGGGCGGGCGTGAAGCCGTTCCAGGCCGGCCCTGCGGTGAACTGGGTCATGGTCGGCAGGTCGAACAGGGCGTGCAGCACCGGCGCCAGCCGCCGGTAGCGTCCCTGGGCGCCCAGCGCCTCGGCGGCCGCCATGACCTCCAGCAGGACCTCGTCCAAGGCCGCGATCCGCAGCAGGGCCGGATCCGCCGGCGCCGCGGCCGCGCGCACGCCAGCCAGCGCCGCGAGTCCGAGAACCCCCGCCATCACGTGTCTGCGGCCGATCGCTTTCATGCCCGATCGATGGGCCGGCGCGCACGCTTCGCCCTTGATCCGGCTCAAGCCCGCCTGGCCGCACGGCCCGAATTGGGGAGGCCGGCGTCAGGCCCCCGCCAGCGCCTGGTCCAGGTCGGCGATCAGGTCCTTGGCGGCCTCGACGCCGATCGAGAGGCGGATCATGCCTTCCTCGATGCCGAGCGCCGCGCGCTCGTTGGCCGAGACGCCCGAGTGGGTCGTCGAGCCCGGGTGGCAGGCGAGGCTCTCGGTGCCGCCGAGGCTGACCGCCTGCTGGAAGATCGCCAGGCGATCGAGCACGCGCCAGGCCGCCGGCTGGCCGCCCTTGACCACGAACGAGAAGGTCGCGCCGAAGGCGCCGCACTGGCGCGCCACCACCGCCGCCTCGCGCGAGCCGGGCGGATAGGCCCCCAGGAAGGCCAGCCGCTCGACCTTCGGATGGCGGCCGAGCCAGTCGGCGACGACCCGCGCGTTCTCGAACGCCCGGTCCATGCGCAGGCGCAGGGTCTCCAGCGAGCGGGTCAGCATCCAGGCGCTGTTGACGTCGAGCTGGTTGCCAACCAGGCCGCGCAACGAGCGCACCTTGGTCATCAGCGAGGCCGAGCCGGCGCAGGCGCCGGCCACCAGGTCGCTGTGCCCGCCGACGTACTTGGTCAGGGAATAGACGACCAGGTCCGCCCCGTGCGCGAGCGGCGCCTGGTAGAGCGGGCCCAGGAGGGTGTTGTCGCAGATGATCGTGGGCCTCAGGCCCTGGCGCGCCTCGATCTCGCCGGCGACCTGGGCGACGAGATCCAGGTCGACCACGGCGTTGGTCGGGTTGGCCGGCGTCTCGACGAAGATCACCGCCACCTCGCCCTCGGCCATGGCCGCCTCGGCGGCGGCGCGGACCGCGTCGGGATCGCAGCCGTCGAGGAAGCTCTCGCTCTTCACGCCCAGGCTCGCCAGCAGCCGGTCGAACAGGGTCTCGGTGCCGCCGTAGAGCGGGCGGCTGCGCAGGGCGACCTGGCCCGGCGCCACGCTCGCCAGCAGCGCCGTCAGGATCGCGGCCATGCCGCTGGCGAACA
>DASZQQ010000394.1:0-7306 GCA_035549595.1 Caulobacteraceae bacterium | reverse complement strand
CTGGCTAAGCAACTGATTTTCCGGCAAACATCTTTGGCGAGCCGCGGGTCCGCTCAACGGCAGGCGGCGGAGGGCCCCCTCATCCGACGGCTTCGCCGCCACCTTCTCCCGCGTGGGGAGAAGGGACGCCAGAGGTCACCCGGTCTTGTCCCACTGGCGCTCCGTTCTCGGCTGAAGCCATGCGATTCCTCCGCGGACCGGAGGGAAGAGCAGGGTCAGTGCAGGGTTTCTTCCAGCTGGGCCAGGCGGCGGGCTTCGTCGTCGGCGATCAGGGCGCTGATCACGTCGTCCAGGGCTTCGCCCTCCATCACCTTGGGCAGGTTGTAGAGGGTCAGGTTGATGCGGTGGTCGGTGACCCGGCCTTGCGGGAAGTTGTAGGTGCGGATGCGCTCGGAGCGGTCGCCCGAGCCGACCTGGCTCTTGCGCGCGTCGGCGCGGGCGGTGTCGAGCGCCTCGCGCTTCTGCTCGTAGAGCTTGGCCTTCAGCACCTTCATCGCCCGGGCGCGGTTCTGGTGCTGGCTCTTCTCCGAACTCGTCACCACGATGCCGGTCGGCAGATGGGTGATGCGCACGGCCGAGTCGGTCTTGTTCACGTGCTGGCCGCCGGCGCCGGACGAGCGGTAGGTGTCGACGCGGATGTCCTCGTCGCGGACCTCGATCTCGACGTCCTCGACCTCGGGCAGGACGGCCACGGTGGCGGCCGAGGTGTGGATGCGCCCTTGCGCCTCGGTGGCCGGCACGCGCTGCACCCGGTGTACGCCGCTTTCGAACTTCAGCCGGCCGAACACGCCCTCGCCGGTGATCGAGGCGACGATCTCCTTGTAGCCGCCCGCCTCGCCCTCCGAGGCGCTCTCGACCTCGACCTTCCAGCCGCGGCCGGTGGCGTAGCGCTGGTACATGCGGAAGAGGTCGCCGGCGAAGAGGGCGGCCTCGTCGCCGCCCGTGCCGGCGCGCACTTCCAGGATCGCCGAGGCGTTCTCGTCGGCGTCGCGCGGGGCCAGCATCAGCGCCACGGCGCGCTCGAGCTCGGGCAGCTTCTCGTCGAGGGCGATGAGGTCGTCGCGGGCCATGGCCGCCAGCTCGGCGTCGGCGTCCTCGGCCATCTCGGCGGCGTCGGCGCGTTCGCCCTGCGCCTTCTCCAGCGCCAGCACCGCGTCCACCACCGGCTTCAGCTCGGCGTGCTCCTTGGAGAGGCGCACGATCTCGGCCCCGTCGCTGGCCGCGGCCATGCGCGCCTCGACCTGGCTGAAGCGGTCGAGCACCTGGTCGAGCGTGGCCTTGGGCAGGCGCAAAGGGGAGTCTCCGGACGGAACGGGCGGTTGCTCTAGCGAAAACCTTGGCCCCCGTCACCTTCCGGCCGCTACAGCCCCAGCCGGTAGACCCGCGTCGCGACGCCGCTGAAGAGCGCGGTCTTCTCGTCGGCGGAACAGCCCTTGGCCAGGTGCTTGAAGGCGTTCCAGAGCGTGCGGTAGCTGCACGAGAGGGCGTCGACCGGGAAGTTGCTCTCGAACATGCAGCGGTTCACGCCGAAGGCCTCGATGCAGGTCTCGACGTACGGCTTCCATTCCGCCGCCAGCTGCTGCGACGGCGTCGGCGGCTCGCTCATGAACGAGGCGAAGCCGGGGAACACCATGGCCAGGCCGCCCACCTTCACGCTGACGTTCTCGCACGCCGCCAGCTTGCGGATGTTCTCGCTCCAGATGCCGAAGCGCTCCTCGCGCCGGCCCTTGTAGGCGCCGACGCCGAGCGGCGTGCCGACGTGGTCGACGACGATCTGGGTGTCGGGGAAGTTGCGGGCGAGGTCGATCAGGTCGGGCAGCTGTGGCTCCAGCAGCCAGGCGTCGAACGAGAGGCCGAGCGGGGCGAGGCGGCCGAAGCCCTCGCGGAACCGGTCGGACATGTAGAGGCCGGCCGGGCGTCCGGCGAGCGGGCCCAGGACGTTCGGATCGGGATCGGCCGAGGCGCTGTGGCGGATGCCGCGGAAGCGCCCGCCGCCGGCGGCGATGTGCGCCTCCAGCACCTCGGTGATCGCTTCGCCCAGCATGCAGTCGGCGTGGCCGACGATGCCGGCGCAGGCGCGGATGTCGCCATAGGTGTTGCTGGCGCTCATGGCCGCGACCCCGACCACGAACTCGGTCTCGCCGACCGGCTTCATCGGAGCCGGACCATCGGCGCGGTAGAAGGCGCCGCACTCCATGTAGACGGTGGCGCGGACGTTGTGGCCGTCCTTCATGTCGGCCGCCAGCTCGTCCAGCAGGTAGCGCGGATGTCGCCGGATCACGTGCATGAACCCGTGCGTCGGCTCCGGCAGGTTGGCCAGCAGCGGCGTCCGGTCCCACAGGTGATGGTGCGGATCGACGATCGGCAGCTCCGGCTCGAGCACCGCTTCGACGTAGTCGGCCATGGCGTTCCCTCCCGCTCTTGTCGGGCTACCTCTGCCGCTCCGACAGCGCTCTGTCACCCGGAAACGGCGCCCGGCCGTCGGGGGCGCTGAGGGGCACGATTGGATTTGACCACGAACCACACGAACCCCACGAACGCGCCTTCGGCGCAGGAAGCCGCGCCCCCGGCGCCTCAAGCAGTCCGCCGTTCGTGTGGTTCGTGTGGTTCGTGGTCCAAAATAGCGGCGCTGGCGGCGCCTTTCACGGACCCGGACAGGATCGGCGAACCTACGCCCCGACCTGCTCCATGCGGGCGGCGAACCAGGGGGTGAGGCGCTCGAGGGCTTCGCGGATCTCGGGGGTCGAGACGGCGAAGCTGAGGCGGATGAAGTGCTTGCCCTCGACCGGGTCGAAGTCGACGCCGGGGGCGGTGGCGACGCCGGTCTCGCGTAGCAGGTCCTTGCAGAACGACAGGGAGTCGTTCGTCAGGTGGCCGACGTCGGCGTAGATGTAGAAGGCGCCGTCCGGCGGGGCGATGCGGCGAAGGCCGAGCCTGGGCAGGGCCTCCAGCAGCAGGTCGCGGTTGGCGCGGTAGACGTCGACGTGGCCCTCCAGCTCCTCGCGCGCGTCCATGGCGGCCAGGCCCGCGTGCTGGCTGAGCGAGGGCGCGGTCAGGAACAGGTTGCCGATGAAGGCGCGAACCCGGTGGATGCGGTCCTTCGGCGCCACCAGCCAGCCCAGGCGCCAACCGACCATGCTGAAGTACTTCGAGAAGCTGTTGACGATCAGCGCCTCGGGCTCGAACTCCAGCATCGAGCGGGCCGGCTCGACGTAGGAAAGGCCGTGGTAGATCTCGTCGGAGACGATGCGGATGCCCCGCTCGCGGCAGACCTGGGCGATCGCGGCCAGCTCGTCGGGGGCGATGATGGTGCCGGGGGGGTTGGCGGGGCTGGCGAGGATCAGGCCGGCCGGCGCCGGGTCCAGGGCGGCGATCATCGCCGCCGTCGGCTGGAAGCGCGTCTCGGCCCCGCACGGCATCTCCACCGGGACCATGTGCAGGGCGCGGGTGGTGTTGCGATAGGCGACGTAGCCGGGCCGGGCCATGGCGATGCGGTCGCCGGCGTCGAAGCTGGACGCGAGGGCGAGCACCAGGGCCGGCGAGGCGCCGCAGGTCAGCACCACCTGGTCCGGAGCGATGGCGACGCCGTAGGTCTCGGCGTAGTGGCGGGCGATGCGCTCGCGCAGGGCCGGGCTTTCCCAGTAGCCCATGCCGTCGGTGTCGAGGACGTGGTGGGCCGTCTCTATGGCGGCCTTCGGCGCGCCCGTGGAGGGCTGGCCGAACTCCATGTGGATCACCCGGCGGCCCTCGGCCTTCAGCTGGTGCGCCAGGCGGGAGACCCCGATGGCCTGGAACGGATCGATGTCGACGCTCATGACCGCCAGCCTCTACCCCCGGAAGGGGTGGACGTCACGTGCGAGGGCCTTGGCTGACCCACCGTCGGGGGGTTTAGTGGCCCGGTACATCGCAAGAGAAAGAGGAAACCCCATGTCGGTCGATTTCGAGATCCCCGAAGACGCCAAGAAGATCCGCCTGCGCGTGCGCCAGTGGGTGCACGACGAGTGCATCCCGGCCGAGAAGCGGCTGATGGACGGCGAGGACTACAAGACGGTCCTGAACGAGCTGCGCGCCAAGGCCCGCGCCCAGGGCCTGTGGCTGCCCTTCATCCCCAAGGAGCACGGCGGCATGGGCCTGGGGCCCCTCGCCAACGCGCTCGTGCAGATGGAGCTGGGCGAAAGCCACCTGGGCGCCCTCTCCATGAACAGCCAGGGGCCGGACGACGCCACCATCCTGACCCTGCTGGCGCACGGCACCGAGTACCAGAAGGAGAAGTTCCTCAAGCCGCTGCTGAACGGCGAGAAGCGCGTCTGCTACTCGATGACCGAGAAGGCCGCCGGCGCCGACGCCACCGGCATGCAGACCCGCGCGGTCAAGGAAGGCAACGAGAACTACGTCCTGAACGGCGAGAAGTGGTTCTCCTCGGCCGCCAGCGCCGCCGACATGGCCCTGGTCATGGCCATGACCGACCCCGACGCGCCGCGTCACCAGCGCTACTCGACCTTCATCGTCGAGCTGCCGAACCCCGGCTACATCATCAAGCGCGACATCCCGACCATGGCGCTGGAAGGCCCGCTCAGCCACGTCATGGGCGGCGGCCACTCCGAGATCGAGATCAAGGACCTGAAGGTGCCGGCCGAGAACCTGCTCGGCGGCGAGGGCAACGGCTTCAACATGGGCCAGCATCGCCTCGCCTACGGGCGCCTGCGGCACGGCATGCACAACGTCGCCATGGCCCAGCGCGCGCTCGACATGGCCACCGAGCACGTCCTGAACCGCTCGACCTTTGGGGCGCCGCTGCACACCCGCCAGGCGGTGCAGTTCATGCTCGCCGAGTGCGCGTCCGAGCTCTACATGGCCCGGCTGATGCTGATCCACATCGCCTACAAGGCCGAGAAGGGCCTGGACCTGCGCCAGGAGAACTCGATCGCCAAGGTGTTCCTGGCGCACATGGTGCACAAGGTCGTCGACACGGCGATCCAGCTGCACGGCGCCCTCGGCTACAGCCGCGATACGCCGCTGGCGGCCTGGTACACCGGCATCCGCTCGCAACGCCTGGTCGACGGGCCCGACGAGGTGCACCGCTGGACGGTCGGCCGCAACGTGATCAAGGCCTTCCAGCAGCACGGCACCACGGCCTCGGCCGCGGGCGGGGATATTCTCTAGCGCTTGAGGGGGGACATGATCCGGCCGCAGGCCGGTTCGTGTCCCCGTCTCTGGAGGGGACACGTTCCTCGCGGAACATGTCCCCGTCCGGCGCTCACGCCCTGCCCCGCGCCACCCAGGCGCGGAACCTGGCGATGCCGGCTTCCAGCGGCGACAGCGGCCCCAGGGCCGCGTCGGGCGCTCGCAGGCCGGCCTGGGTGCGTTGGCACATCTCGATGTCTTCCAGGTGGATCGCGGTCAGCTGGGCGGTGGCCGCCTCTATGGCGCCCACGTCGCCGATCGCCTCGGGCGGAAAGAGGCCGAGGATCTCCAGCGAGAAGCGCTCGGGTCCTTCGGGGACCATGCGGTACCAGTAGGCCCACTCGCCGGGCTCGGCGATCGCCAGCATGAAGCTCGGGAAGACGGTGTAGACCGTGAATGTCCCGGCCTCGGGATGCGTCGAGTGGGTCAGCTCGACCCAGACGTCGGTGCTCTTCGAAGAGCAGCTCTCGCCGCCCGGCCACAAGGGCTGCAGCGTCGCCGCATGGGCGCCGATGTGGTGGTAGGACTCCGAGAAGTTCTCGACCATCACCTTCCAGTTCCAGTCGTGCTCGAACGGGATGCGAAGGCCGATCCGCCAGCCGGCGAGGCGCTCGGGATCGACCCGGGCGGCCAGGGGCTCCAGCGTCGCCGCCAAGGGCGCGGCCCTGCCGTCCAGGTTCACGAACACGAACCCGGCCCAGGTCTCGATGGCGTAGCGCGGCAGGTCGCAGCGGCTCACGTCCACGCCGTCCATGAACGGCGCCGCGGCGAGGGCGCCGTCCAGCCGGTAGGTCCAGAGGTGGTAGGGGCAGCGCACGACCGGCGCCGTCGCGTCTTCATCGACCAGGACGAAGCCGCGGTGCCGGCAGACGTTCGACAGCGCATGCAGCGCCCCGGCCTCGTCCCTGGTCACCAGAACGGGTTGGCCGGCCACGGTCACCGCCTTCTGAGCGCCGGGGCCTTCCAGTTCCTCGGCGCGGCAGACCGCCACCCAGCCGCCGGTGAACAGCGCCTGCTCGGCCGCGAAGGCGCTGGCCGTGAAGAAATCCGCCGGCGCGAGGCCGGCCTGCCCTGAAACATCGTCCGCCACGTCGGCGCCTCCCCTTTTCCCACTCCTCCTGCGCGCGACCGGCACGGCCTTTGCTCGCGAACCAATCGGAAACCCGTCTCGGCTAGGAGGCGGGGCCAAGATGGGACGTCGCATGCTGAAGGCGCAAACGCTTCATCCGCAAGAGCTCGGCGAAGCTGCGGCCGCGCGGTGGCGCGAGCTCGGCGCGGCCACGCCGGCCTTCGCCAGCCCGCTGCTGGGTCCCGATTTCGCACAGGTGATCGGCGCGCACCGGGACGACGCGCGGGTGACGGTGTTCGAGCGCGACGGCCAGGCCGTCGGCTTCTTCCCGCACCACCGGCGTCCGGGCGGCCTCGCCCGGCCGATCGGCGCGCCCCTGGCCGACTACCACGCGCTGGTGACCGCGCCCGATCCCGGGTTCACCGGCCGCGAGGCCCTGGCCGCAGCCGGCCTCTCGGCCTGGCGCTTCACCGGCCTCGTCGACCCCTACGGCCTCTTCGCCTGCGACGTCGCCGCGACGGCCGACTCCTACGTCGTGCAGCTCGGTTCCGATGGCCCGGCCGGCTACCTCGAGGCGGTCCGTGCGGCGAGCCCGAAGAAGTTCAAGAACTACCGCCGCCTGGAGCACAAGCTGGAGCGCGAAGTCGGCGACATCCGGCTCGTGGCGCCGGACCACTCCCGCGACGCCTTCGAGGCGCTGGTCACCTGGAAGCGCGAGCAGCTGCGCCGCACCGGCTCGCACGACTTCCTGGCCCCCGCCTGGATGGAGAGCCTGTTCGAGCGCCTGTTCGCCCTGCGCGACGGCGATTTCCGCGGCCTGATGGTCTGCCTCTACGCCGGCGAGCGGCTGGTGGCGGGCCAGTTCGGCGTGCGCCTGGGCCACGCCTACCACCCGTGGCTGGCCTCCACCGATCCGGACCTCGCCGCCTATTCGCCCGGCCAGATGTTCCTGTCGCGGGCGATCGCCGCCCTGCCGGCGCTTCAGCTCGACGTGTTCGACCTCGGCCCCGGCCACGACCACTACAAGCGCCCCTATGCCCTCGGCCGCATCGT
>DASZQQ010000393.1:0-1797 GCA_035549595.1 Caulobacteraceae bacterium | reverse complement strand
AAGGCCCAGGCGCGGCCGCGGCGCCGTCGCGTCCGCCGGCTCGGGCTCGCTCAGCATCTCGAAGAGGAGGCCCCCGGTGATCGGCGTCGCCTCTCTCAGCCGCACCTCGACCGTGCGGCCGAGCCGCCAGCGCTGGCCGCTGCGCTCGCCGACCAGGGCATGGGCGCGGTCGTCGTGGATGAAGTAGTCGCTGCCCAGGCTAGAGACGGGCACCAGGCCGTCGGCCCCGGTCTCCTCCAGGCGCACGAAGAGGCCGAAGCGGGTGACGCCGGTGATGCGGCCGGTGAACTCGGCGCCGACGCGGCTCTCCAGGAAGGCGGCGACGTAGCGGTCGGTGGCGTCGCGCTCGGCGGCCATGGCCCGCCGCTCGGCGGCGGTGATGCGCTCGGCGGTGTCCTTCAGCCGCGCCACGTCCTGGTCGGAAAGGCCGTCGTCGCCGAAGCCGAAGGCGCGGATCAGGGCCCGGTGCACGACGAGATCGGCGTAGCGCCGGATCGGCGAGGTGAAGTGGGCGTAGCGGTCGAGGTTGAGGCCGAAGTGGCCGATGTTCTCGGCCGAATAGTGCGCCTGCATCTGGGTGCGCAGGACGACCTCGTTGACGATCTGGGCGTGTGGCCCGCCGGCGACCTCGGCCAGCAGGCGGTTGAAGCGGTCGGTGCGCGGCGACTCGCCCTTGTTCCAGTTGATGCCCAGCGTCGAAAGGAAATCGGCCAGGGCCTGGACCTTCTCCAGGCTCGGCGTGTCGTGCACGCGGTAGATCAGAGGCGAGCCCTTCTGCTCCAGCGCCTCGGCCGCGCAGACGTTGGCCTGGATCATGAACTCCTCGATCAGCTTGTGCGCGGGCAGGGATTCGCGCGGCCTGATCGAGGCGATCTCGCCGTCGGGGCTGAACAGGATGCGGCGCTCGACGGATTCGATCTCGACCGGGGAGCGGATGTCGCGGCCCTGCTTGAGGACCGAATAGGCCTCGAACAGCGGCTTGAGCACATGCTCCATCAGCGGCTCGGCGCGCTCGCCGGGCAGGCCGTCGATGGCGGCCTGGGCCTCCTCGTAGGAGAGCTTGGCCGCCGAGCGCATCAGGCCGCGCACGAAGCGGTGGCCGCGCTTCCTGCCGTCCTTGCCGAACACCATGCGCACGGCCAGGCACGCGCGGTTCTCGCCCTCGCGCAGGGAGCACAGGCCGGCCGAGAGGCGCTCGGGCAGCATCGGCTCGACGCGGTCGGGGAAGTAGACGCTGTTGCCCTTCTCGCGCGCCTCGCGGTCGAGGGCCGAGCCGGGGGTGACGTAGGCGGCGACGTCGGCGATGGCGACCCAGACGATCCAGCCGCCGGCGTTCTTCGGATCGTCGTCCGGCTCGGCGAACACCGCGTCGTCATGGTCGCGCGCGTCCGGCGGGTCGATGGTCACCAGCGGCGTGTCGCGCAGGTCGGTGCGGCCGGCGAGGGAGGGGGGCTCGGCCCGCTCGGCCTCCTCCTCCGCTGCGGCGGAGAAGCCGGTCGGGATGCCGTGGGCGTGGATCGCCAGCAGCGAGGCCGCGCGCGGGTCGTCCTCGCGCCCGACCACCTCCAGCACCTTGCCGCGCTTGGGGCCATAGCGCCGGTCGGCGGCGCCGCCGACCTGGGCCAGCACGAGGTCGCCGTCGGCGAGGTCGCGCGCCTCGGGCTCCAGCAGCAGCAGGCTCTCGCGCGAGCGGCGGTCGACCGGCTCGACGCGCACCTCCCGGCGGGCCTTGCGTACGACGCCCAGGATGCGGTGCGCGCTCTGGCCGAGGCGCTTGATCAGCCGGGCCTCGAAGCT
>DASZQQ010000392.1:0-7020 GCA_035549595.1 Caulobacteraceae bacterium | reverse complement strand
CGGTAGAGGTACTTCAGGATGTTGGTCTCCTTGTCGGTCAGGCGGATCTTCTTGCCCTTCTGGTCGACCAGGAGCTTCTGGGCCGGCCGGAACTCGTACGGCCCGATGCGGAAGACGGCGTCCTCGGACTGCTCGTGGGTGCGCAGCTGGGCCCGGATGCGGGCCAGGAGGACGTTGAACTTGAACGGCTTGGTCACATAGTCGCTGGCCCCGGAATCGAGGCCGAGGATGGTGTCGGAATCGCTCGCCGCCGCCGTCAGCATGATGATCGGCGCCGTCACGCCGGCGTTGCGCATCAGCCGGCAGGCCTCGCGCCCGTCCATGTCGGGCAGGTCGACGTCCAGCAGGACGAGCTCGGGGCGCAGCTCGCGCGCCATGCGCACGCCTTCGGCGGCGGCGGCCGCGCCGGTGGCGGCGAACTCCTCGTGCAGCTCGAGCTGCTCGGTCAGGAGGCTGCGCAGGTCCGCGTCGTCGTCGATGATGAGGATGGTCTTGCGTTGCGGCATGGGCGCGACCATGCACCGATCGAGGCCCGCCCGCCAAGCCACTCCGGAAGACGCCGCATGAACTTGGGGACCAACGCCGACCGCGCGCCCGGCCGGGCGGCCGTCCGCCGCTCAGGCGTGCAGGCCCCGCGAGCCGAACAGGGCCGAGCCGACGCGCACGGCCGTCGCGCCGAAGCGGATCGCGGTCTCGAAGTCGGCGCTCATGCCCATGGAGAGCTGGGCCAGGCCGTTGCGGGCGGCGATCTTCGCCAGCAGGGCGAAGTGCGGGCCCGCCGGTTCGTCCTCGGGCGGAATGCACATCAGGCCTTCGACCGTGAGGCCGTAGGTACGACGGCAGGTGTCGATGAAGGCGTCGGCCTCGCCCGGCGCGACCCCGGCCTTCTGCGGCTCCTCGCCGGTGTTGACCTGGATCAGCAGGCGCGGGGCCGACCCGCGGCGGGCGATCTCGTCGGCGAGGGTCCGGGCCAGCCGTTCGCGGTCGAGGGTCTCGATGACGTCGAACAGGGCCAGGGCGTCGCGGGCCTTGTTGGTCTGCAGGGGGCCGATCAGGCGCAGCTCCAGCCCTTCACGCCGCCCCTCCCAGCGCCCTTGCGCCTCCTGCACGCGGTTCTCGCCGAACACGCGCTGGCCGGCGGCCAGAACCGGGGCGATGCGCTCCCAGGGCTGCTGCTTGGAGACCGCCGTCAGGGTCACGTCGGCGGGATCCCGGCCGGCGGCGCGAGCGGCGGCGGCGATCCGGGCCAGGATGGCGGCGCGGGCGGCCGCGGGGTCGAACGGGGCGTCGGACATTGAGCGGGCCGGGGGGGACGATGCGTCTGTGGAAGGGCGCCTGCCATCTAGGCCGCCGCGCCCGCGCGGGAAAGGGCCTGCCGCCGCTGCTGTTGTTCACCGACCCGGACCGGACGCCCGATCCGGCCGCCGCCATGGACCGGCTGCCACGCGGCGCGGGGGTGGTCTTCCGCCCGTTCGGCCGGCCGGACCAGCTCGCCAGGGGCCCGGCCCTGCGCGCCGTCGCCCGCCGCCGCGGCCTTGTCTTCCTGGTCGGCGCGGACGCGCGCCTTGCCGCAACGCTGAAGGCCGACGGCGTGCACCTGCCCGAGCGCCTGGCGCACCGGGCCGGCCCTCTGCGGCGACTGCGTCCGGGCTGGGTCGTCACGGCCGCCGCCCATGGACTCGCCGCGGCGCTCGCGGCGCGGCGCGCAGGCGCGCAGGCGGTGGTGGTCTCGGCGGTGTTCCCCAGCCGCAGCGCCTCGGCGGGCCGGCCGATGGGCGCGACCCGGTTCGCCGCCCTGGCGCGGTCCGCGGGATTGCCGGTCTACGCCCTGGGCGGGGTCAATGCGGGCAACGTCCGGCGCCTGGCGGCCAGCGGCGCGGCCGGCGTGGCGGCAGTGGACGGAGTCTAGAGACTAGAACTTGAAGGTGGTTTCCAGCCGCACCCGCGGGGCCGGCTGCTGGGGCTCGATCTTGCGCGCGCCCTCGATGGTGTCTTCCGACAGGCTGACGCCGGCGCCGACGCGCAGGTTCGGCGTCGCCCGGTAGTAGAAGCCCGGCGCCACGTCCTTCCACTGCAGGTCGCGGTCGGTGTGCTGGTTCATGTCGAGGCTGAAGCCCCAGCGGCCCTTCTTGGCGTCCCACTGCAGCGTGCGGTGCGGCGTCGTCGGGCCGGTGGCGGGGGACTGGGAGGCGAAGGCGTCGGCCGTCGAGCGAGGCCTGGCCTGCTGGGCGTGCGCGCCGGAGGCGATCGCCACGAGAGCGAACGCGCCAAGCGCCATCACGCTGATCCTAGCCGGCGCCATCGCCACCCAACTTGCCCCTCGCGCCCCGGCGGCCCCGAACTTGGGAACGCCGATCGGTCGTCGAGAAATCGAATAAGTGCCGCCCAGGCCCGGCGTCAAGGCGCGGGCGGGCAGATTCGGCCCAGGCGCCGCAATGGGCCGCGGCCTGTGGCTGAGTCGCAACGCGATTCCTGTTTGGCGGCCGATCCTTGATGCTATAGACGCCTTCCTCTCGGGGGCGAACCTGGGCCACGGCGCGGCGCGCCGGCCCGATCGATTGTGGAGCGGACAAGAATGCCGTTTGAGCGCGGGTCCATCAAACGCGGCGCGATGTTCGGCGCCTTGGCGCTGAGCGCCCTGGCCCTGGCGGCGTGCGGCGGGCGCGTGGCCCACCCCCTCGGCAACGGCCACGCCTCTTCGGGCGCGGCCCAGATCGGCGTCAACAGCTACCTGTGGCGCGCGACCCTGGACACCCTGGCGTTCATGCCGCTGCAATCGGCCGATCCCTACGGCGGCGTCGTCATCACCGACTGGTACGTCAATCCGGAAAAGCCGGACGAGCGGTTCAAGTGCACCGTGTACATCCTGGATTCGCGCCTGCGCGCGGACGGCCTGAACGTGACCGTGTTCAAGGAAGTCTCCAACGGCGCCGGCGGCTGGGTTCCCTCGCCGACCGCGGCCCAGACCTCGACCGACATCGAGAACGCGATCCTGACCCGGGCCCGCCAGCTTCGACTTTCGAACCTGCGCGGCTAGCGCCGGACCTTCGGCGCGCCGCCTCGCCGCAGCGCGCCCGGGCCGTCCGGCTCGGAGGGTGCGTTGCGAAGCCCGCAAACGCCCCTTAAGAGCCGCAACGACATGGCCCGCTACAACCCGAAAGAATCCGAACCCAAGTGGCGTCAGCGCTGGGAGGACGAGGACGTCTTCCGCGCCGACAACGGCTCGGACAAGCCCAAGTACTATGCGATGGAGATGTTCCCCTATCCGTCGGGGAACATCCACGTCGGCCACGCCCGCAACTATGCGATGGGCGATGTCGTCGCCCGCTTCAAGCGCGCGCGCGGCTTCAACGTCCTGCACCCGATGGGCTGGGACGCCTTCGGCCTGCCGGCCGAGAACGCCGCCGCCGAGCGCGGCATCGACCCGGGCGAGTGGACCCGCGCCAACATCGCGGCGATGAAGGCCGAGCTGAAGCGCCTGGGCGTCTCCATCGACTGGTCGCGCGAGTTCGCCACCTGCGATCCGGAGTACTACGGCAAGCAGCAGGCCTGGTTCCTGCGCCTGTGGCGCCGCGGCCTGGTCTACCGCAAGGAGGGCCTGGTCAACTGGGACCCGGTCGACATGACCGTTCTGGCCAACGAGCAGGTCATCGACGGCCGCGGCTGGCGCTCGGGGGCCGTCGTCGAGCGGCGCAAGCTGAACCAGTGGTTCCTGCGCATCACCGACTACGCCGAGGAGCTGCTGGAAGGGCTGAAGACCCTGGACCGCTGGCCCGAGAAGGTCCGCGTGATGCAGGAGAACTGGATCGGCAAGTCCAGGGGCCTGCGCCTGAACTTCCGCTGGAAGGACGCCGGCGCCCAGGCGGCCGCGTTCCCGGACGGCCTGTCGGTCTACACCACCCGCCCCGACACCCTCTACGGCGCCAGCTTCGTCGCCGTCTCGGCCGACCATC
The DNA here is from genome assembly GCA_035549595.1 of Caulobacteraceae bacterium. Lineage (GTDB taxonomy): Bacteria > Pseudomonadota > Alphaproteobacteria > Caulobacterales > Caulobacteraceae > Acaudatibacter. The sequence continues at coordinate 3,067 of DASZQQ010000392.1, read as the reverse complement.
CCCTGGCCGAGCGCCTGTCGGCCGACCCCAGGGTCGCCGCCTTCATCGCCGAGTGCCGCAAGGGCGGAACCAGCGAGGCGGCGATCGAACAGGCCGACAAGCTGGGCTTCGACACCGGCCTGACGGTGGCGCACCCGTTCGACCCCGACTGGGCGCTGCCGGTCTGGATCGCCAACTTCATCCTGATGGACTACGGCACGGGCGCCATCTTCGGCTGCCCGGCGCACGACCAGCGCGACCTGGACTTCGCCCGCAAGTACGGCCTGCCGGTGAAGGCGGTGGTGCTGCCGCCGGGCGCCGATGCGGCGGCGTTCGAGGTCGGGACCGAGGCCTATGTCGGCCCGGGCCGGATCTTCAACTCCGACTTCATGGACGGCCTGGAGATCGAGGACGCCAAGGCCGCGGCGATCGCGCGGGTCGAGGCGCAAGGGCAGGGCGAGGGGGCCACGGTCTACCGCCTGCGCGACTGGGGCGTCGCCCGCCAGCGCGGCTGGGGCTGTCCGGTGCCGGTGATCCACTGCGCCAAGTGCGGCGTCGTCGGCGTGCCGGAGAAGGACCTGCCGGTGCGCCTGCCCGAGGGGCTGGACTTCTCCAAGCCCGGCAACCCACTTGCGCGTCACCCGACGTTCAAGAAGACCACCTGCCCCGAGTGCGGCGGCCCGGCCGAGCGCGAGACCGACACCCTGGACACCTTCGTGGACTCCAGCTGGTACTTCGCCCGCTACGCCGACCCGCACGCCGACGAGCCGATCAACGGCAAGGCGGCCGACTACTGGATGCCGGTCGACCAGTACATCGGCGGCATCGAGCACGCGGTGCTGCACCTGCTCTACGCCCGCTTCGTCACCCGGGCCCTGCGCGACGAAGGCCTGCTGAACGTCTCCGAGCCGTTCGCGGGCCTGTTCACGCAAGGCATGGTCACGCACGAGACCTACCGCCGCCAGAGCGGGGAGTGGATCGAGCCGAAGGAAGTCGAGCTGAGCTTCGAAGGCGGCACGCGCCGCGCGACCCTGGCCGCGACCGGCGAGCCGCTGATCATCGGCGACATCGAGAAGATGTCGAAGTCGAAGAAGAACGTCGTGGCGCCGGCCGACATGGCCGACACCTACGGCGTCGACGCCGCGCGCCTGACGGTGCTGTCGGACTCCCCGCCCGAGCGCGACGTGCAGTGGACCGCCGCCGGGGTCGAGGGCGCCTGGCGCCTGCTGAGCCGCGTCTGGGCCGAGTTCGACGCCCAGCCGCCGGGTCCGCCGCCGGCGCACGACGGCGCCGATGCGAAGGCCGTCGAACTGCGCCGCGCCACGCACCACGCGATCAAGGCCCTGACCGACACCATCGAGGGCTTCCGGTTCAACAGCGGCATCGCCCGGCTGCATGAATTCACCAGCACGATCAAAGGCTTCCCCGCCACCGGCGCGACGCCTGGGGTGCTGGCGGCGCGGCACGAGGCGCTGTCGGCCCTGGCGCGCCTGATCGCCCCGTTCGCCCCGCACCTGGCCGAGGAGTGCTGGGAGCGCCTGGGCGGGGAGGGGCTGGTCGCCTGCTCCACTTGGCCCGAGTACGACCCGGCCCTGGCCGAGGACGACGAGAAGGTGCTGCCGGTGCAGATCAACGGCAAGCGCCGCGGCGAGGTGCGCGCGCCCGCCGGCGCCAGCGAGGCGGAGGTCGAGAAGATCGTCCTGGCCGACGCCGAGATTGCGAAGCGCCTGGAAGGGCTTACGATCCGCAAGGTGATCGTGGTCAAGGACCGCATCGTCAACCTGGTGGCGGGGTAGGAGCCTCCGATGGGCTTTCGGAACGTGTCGCGCCGACGCTTCTCCTCCCCCTCTGGAGGAGAGGGACCGCGAAGCGGTGGAGGGGGCTTCGCCGCCGCCCTGGTCTGCGCCGCAAGCCTTGGCCTGTCGGCGTGCGGCTTCACCCCGCTCTACGCCACGCCTGGCGTCTCGCCGGGCCTGTCGTCGATCGACGTGGTCGCGCCGGAGGGCCGGGTCGGCTACCTGATGCGCGAGGACCTCGACGACGTCCTTGCCCGCGACAAGGCCTCGCCGCCGGCCTACCGCCTGACGCTCGAGATCCTGCAGACACGCGACCCGCGGGGCCTGCGCGTCGACAACGTCGCCGAGCGCTACGAACTGGGCCTCACCGTCCGCTACACCCTGGTCGAGATCGCCACGGGCAAGGTCGCCCACGCCGGCGAGGTCTCGACCCAGGTCAGCTACGACGCCGCCGACCAGCCCTACGCCGGCATCGCCGCACGCCAGGACAGCCAGTCTCGGGCCGCCTCGGATGCGGCGCGGCGCATCCACCTCGACCTCGCCGCGTGGCTGGCCCAGGGCGGCAAGGGCGACGAGGTCGCCGCCGGCGCCGGCCGTTGATCCTCAACCGCCGCCCGGACATCGAACGCTTCCTGAAGGCCCCCGGGCCGGAGTACCGCGCCGCCCTGTTCTACGGCCGCGACCTGGGCGTCGTGCGCGAGCGGGCCCAGGCCCTGGCGGCGGTCGCCACCGAGCGCCCGGACGATCCGTTCGACACCGCCCTGCTCACCGAGGCCGACCTCGACGGCGAACCCGGCAAGCTCGAGCAGGAACTGGCGGCGCAGTCGCTGATGGGCGGGCGTCGCCTGGTGCGCCTGCGCCTCTCCGGCGACAAGATCTCGGCCGACAAGGCCGCCGCCGAGGCCCTGACGGCCCATGCCGCGGGCGATCTCAACCCCGACGCCTTCTTCCTGATCGAGGCCGGCGCCCTGGGGCGAGACTCCGCCGTGCGCAAGGTCGGCGAGAAGTCGCCCGCCTGCGCCGTCGTCCCCTGCTACGAGGACGAGCCCGGCGACCTCGCCCGCCTGACCCGCGAGGCGCTGGCCGCCGACCAGGTGTCGCTGAACGCCGAGGCGCTGGACCTCTTCGTCTCGCGCCTGCCGCACGAGCGCGGCGTGGCGCGGCGCGAGATCGAGCGGCTGGCCCTCTACCTGGGCCCCGGATCCGGGCGGGTCGCGACCGCCGCCGACCTGACCGACTTCCTCGGCGTCGAACCGGAGGCCTCCCTGTTCGACGCGGCGGCCGACGCCTTC
>DASZQQ010000391.1:0-2630 GCA_035549595.1 Caulobacteraceae bacterium | reverse complement strand
CTGGGCGCCGCTCTGGATCGCCGCGCGGTGGAACAGGCCCTTGGCCGCCGGCATCGCCAGCAGGGTCGAGACCTTGGCCCCGCCGCCGCCCTCGCCGAAGATCGTCACCTTGCCGGGATCGCCGCCGAACTCGGCGATGTTGGCCTGCACCCACTTCAGGGCGGCGATGATGTCGAGCTGGCCGACGTTGCCGCTGTCGGCGTAGCGGTCGCCGGCCAAGCCGCCGAGATTGAGGTAGCCGAACAGGTTCAGACGGTGGTTCAGCGTCACCACCACCACGTCTCCGCGGCGGGCCAGGCGCGCGCCGTCGCAGACCGGGGAGGCGCCGTTCAGGGCGTCGAAGCCGCCGCCGTGCAGCCACACCATGACCGGTCGGTTCCTGCCGTCGCGCAGGCCGGGGGTCCAGACGTTCAGCGACAGGCAGTCCTCGCTCTCGCCGACGTTGGCCTCCCAGCTCGACCAGGCCGGAACCTGGGGCGTCGACGCCTGCGGGCACTGGTCGCCGAACTTGCGGCAGTCCTTGAGGCCCCAGGTCCGGGGCGGCTCGGCCGGCGAGAAGCGGGCGCCGCCGCCGGTCGGCGCGCCGTAGGGGATGCCCTTGAAGACGTTGATGCCGTCCTCGACGGCCCCGCTGACCCGGCCGTGCTGGGTCGCCGCCTCCGGCGCCTCGCCGTCGCTTCCGCCACCACCGAGGCCGGGCAGGGAGATCGCCGCCGCCGGAGAGGCGAGGGCCGCGCCCGCCGTCGCCGCCAGGGCGGCCAGCACCAACCGCCGATCGGCGCTCACGCCGCCGCTACGCTCACCCATGCCCCTGACGCTCCCGACGCTGACTTGGAAAACGGCGGTCAGCTTTGCAGGATTTTGCGCACCTCGGCCATGGGGTCGTGCTCGATCCGGCTCGTCACGTCGAAGATCATCGTCGCCCGGCGCTCGGCGTCGTAGGCCGGCCAGGCGGGCAGGGCGCCGGCGTTCGGATCGCCGCTGCGGGCGAAGGCGAGCCACGCTTCCGACATCTGCTCGGCCAGGACCTGCGGCTCCTCGCCCCGGCCGACGAAGTTGCGCGCCGTCTCGACGTTGTCGAACACCAGCGGGATCTCCAGGGCGTGCGGGCACTTCAGCGAGCCGCGCGCCACCGGGGTCTCCCAGGTCAGGAGGTACATGAAGACCGGCGCGGTCTTCTGCGCCGCCTTGCGCTCGGCCAGGCTGATCGAGCCCAGCCACATGCCGGTGGCGGTCTGGACGGCCGCGGCGAGGTGGCTGGGGCCGTAGTCCGGGAACGCCCGCCGCAGGGCCGCGACCAGGGCGTCGGCCTTGTCGCCGGCGGCCTGCTTCGCCCGCTTGGCGAGGTCCTCCTCGGTGTATTCGCCGAAGCGCGGATCGGCGCGCAGGAAGAGGGTGGCCTCGTCCTTGTTGGTGCCGATCATCACCGGGACGCCGGCGCTGATCGCCGGGGCGTCGGGGTGGAACGGGTCGCGCGGCAGGGCGATCCCGTCGACGCAGGGGCTGAACCCGGCCATCGGCCCGCCGGTCACGGCCTTGGCCGCCGCCTCCTGGATCGCGCTCGCCGGCAGGGTCTGCAGCTTGCCGACGTCGCCGGGGGCGAGGCCCAGGGCGTCCAAGAGGGCGCGGGCGTTCTTTGTCGCCGCCTCGCGGGAGACGGCGCGCAGGCCCGGCCCGCTCTGGATGATCGCCTTGTGGAACAGGCCGTGCGCGGCCGGCATGGCCTGCAGCATCGACACCTTCGCCCCGCCGCCGCTCTCGCCGAAGATGGTGACGTTGCCGGGATCGCCGCCGAAGCGGGCGATGTTGTCGCGCACCCATTCCAGCACCAGCACGATGTCGAGCATGCCGGCCTGGCCGGACGACGGATGGCCGCCGAGCTCGCCCAGGTGCAGGTAGCCGAAGACGTTGAGGCGATGGTTGACCGTCACCGTGACCACGTCGCCGCGCCGGGCGAGCGCGGCGCCGTCGTACATCGCCGCCCCGCCCGAGCCGTTGGCGAAGCCGCCGCCATGCAGCCACACCATCACCGGGCGCGCGCCGGTCAGGCCGGGCGTCCAGACGTTGATGAACAGGCAGTCCTCGTCGGTGCCGGGCTGGCCGGGGGCGGGGGGATCGCCCGCGCTGCGCCCGCCGGTGGTCTCGCCCACCGGCACGCCGACCTGGATCGCCGGGGCCGCCAGCGCCACGGCGTCGGCTGGTTCGCTCCATGGATCGGGCCGCTGCGGCGGCTGGAAGCGCAGCGCGCCGACAGGCGGGGCGCCGTAGCGCAGGCTCTTGAAGATCGAAAGGCCGGCCTCGCGGTAGCCCCTGACCGGGCCGTTGCTGGTTTCGACGATATCGGTGCGGACAAGCTGGTCCGCGGCGTCCAGGACGTCGCTCATGGCGTAGCTCCCATCATCAGCGGGCGCCCCTCTTGGCGGGAGCGCTCTTGGAAAAGTCTCGAAACGAAGACGCTCATTCCGCCACGGAAAGCGGGGCCCTGGCAAGCGTCGCTGGGCGGCGACGCGCTTAGCCCGGCGAAGCCGGGGATCAGACCAATGCCGATTTCACCACAGAGGTCACGGAGGAACACAGAGGGCACAGAGCAAATGACGCCTCGAACCGCCTCTGTGTTCCTCTGTGTTCCT
>DASZQQ010000390.1:0-10580 GCA_035549595.1 Caulobacteraceae bacterium | reverse complement strand
GATCGCCTCGCCGCCCGCCAGCACGGCCGCGCCGATGGCCGTCGCGGGCAGCACGCGGCGATGGCGGATCAGGTCCCAGGCCAGCATGGCGGCCAGCAGCAGGCCGGTGCCCCAGTAGTAGGTCGCCCAGACCGCCAGCGGACCGTCGGGGGACGCGCCGACGAGGTTGGTGGCGATGCGGCCTGGCCCGACGTCCATCAGCGCCACCCCCGCCAGCACCATGAAGCGGCTGTGCGAGGCGCGGGTCTTGCGCGTCAGGACCCCGGCCAGGGTGCAGACGGCGAAGGCGAAGGTGTCCTGGAACTCCTCGCCCAGGAACTGGGGCGCGTAGTCGGGGTGGCCCACCTGCCGGGCCATGTCCACCATCGCCGCGACGATCCCTAAGGGGACCATCGCCACCGAGGCGCCGACCACCCACCATCCGAGGGCGCGGTGCAGCCGCACGCCCCCCGTCTCGGCCAGCATCACCTGCGCCGACACCAGCCCCAGCCACGCCACGCTGAAGGCGCCGTGCAGGGCCAGGATGGGCGGCGGCGCCGGCTGTTCGTGCAGGAAGCGCGCGATGTCGGCCCCGAACCCGAACAGCGCGAAGGTCCAGATCGCCAGGATCCAGACCAGCGTCACCCTGCGGTCAGCCCCCGCAGGCATAGTCACAGCCGCCATCCATGCCCCCCGCCGCCGTCGTCTTCGCAATGCTTGGACGCCGACACGTTTCCCAATCGACGGCGGGCGCGCCGCCGACAGGGCCAAGACTAGGCAGGTATTCGCCGAGTTGGAAGGCGCGATGGCGGGTCGTCGCCCGTGGGCGGGCCCATCGCCGTCCGCGGGGCCGCAGCGGGCGCCAGGGTCGCCGAGAGGCGTTCACGGTCGGCCGTTCCTATACGGGCGAACGACTCGGGCAGAACGTCCGGTTTGCTCCCTGGGCCAGCCGACTTCACCGGAGGCGAGTGCCCCCCTGCGTCGATGCGTGCCCCGACGTTTTCGCCATGGTAAGATTCGCGCCATGCCGCGCTCCACCTCTCCGAAGCGTCCGACTGCCAAGTCCGCCCGCCGGCTGCACGTGTACCCGGGCGAAGTCGGGTGGCGCGTCCGGCCCGGCGATTCCGATCGAGCGAGCGGCGTCTACGGCACGCAGGAGGAGGCGAAGGCGGCCGCCGAGGCGGCGCTGCGCCGGACCGGCGGCGAACTCAGGATCCAGGGGAAGAACGGCCAGATCCGGGATACGATGACCCTCGGACGCGAGCCCATGGCGAAGATCGCGGCCGTCGAAGGCATCCACATGTCCAAGGCCATGCAGCGGACGCTGGACGAGCTGGACCGCAAGGGGGTCTCGGGCGACGAACGGCGGCGGGCCATCGCCGCCGAGTTCGGGAAGAAGCGCTGACCGCCGACTTCTACGACGCCGAGGCCGACCGGTACTGCTACGCCGGAACAACGGTCCTCAAGAATCGGCTCGGGTTGCGCGACGCCGATCAACTCGCCGCCTTCGAGGCGCTGAGCGTCGCCGACCGGGCCGCCGAGCCCCTGCCTTCAGGCCGGTTGTCGACGTCTCACTATCGCGCCATCCATCGCCACCTGTTCCAGGATGTCTATCCGTGGGCCGGGCGGTACCGGACGGTGCGCATGACCAAGGACGCCAGTCCGTTCTGCTTCCCGGAGAACATTGCAGCGGAGATGCAAGGCCTGTTCGCGCGGCTGGCCGCGGATCGCTACCTGCAAGACCGCGATGCGGCAGGCTTCGTCGACGGAGCGGCCACCTTCCTCGCCTACCTGAACGCCATCCATCCCTTCCGGGAGGGCAACGGCCGCGCGCAACTCACGTTCATGGCCTTGCTCTCGCTCCGGGCAGGACGGCCTCTCGATCTGAATCAACTGGACCCGGCGGCTTTCCTGCAGGCCATGGTCGCGAGCTTCTTCGGCGATGAGGCGCCGCTTCGGCAGAACCTCCGTGCGCTCATCGTTGAGTGACGGGCCGGGCCAAGTGTCCGAAGTTGCGCGGAGCAGTCCCCCCTACACCCGCCGCGGGATCAGCACCTGCATGCTCTGGTAGCCCTTCACGAACGTCGAGGGGACGCGCTTGGGTTCTTCCAGGACCTGGATCTCGGGGAAGCGCTTGAGGATCTCTTCCCAGATGACGCGCAGCTGGAGCTCGGCCAGGCGGTTGCCGACGCAGCGGTGGATGCCGAAGCCGAACGAGAGGTGGTTGCGCACGCGTTCGCGGTCGATGATGTAGTCGTTCGGCCGGTCGATGACCGTGTCGTCGCGGTTGCCCGAGATGTACCACATGCAGACGGCGTCGCCCTTCCTGATGGTCTTGCCGCCGAGCTCGAAGTCCTGGGTCGCGGTGCGCTTCATGTGCGCCAGCGGGGTCTGCCAGCGGATGGTCTCGGAGACCATCGAGGGGATGAGGTCCGGGTTGGCGCGCAGCTTGTCGTACTGGTCCGGGAACTTGTTGAGGGCGTAGACCGAGCCCGAGATCGTGTTGCGGGTGGTGTCGTTGCCGCCGATCGTCAGCAGGATGATGTTCCCCAGGTACTCGAACTGGTTCATGTCGCGCGTGGCCTCGCCGTGGGCCAGCATCGAGACCAGGTCGCCGGCGGGCGGGGCGGCCTTGCGCTCGTTCCACAGGTTCAGGAAGTAGCCGGCGTAGGCGCCCATCTCGGCGCGCTTTTCCTCCCAGGTCTCGACGATGCCGTCGCCGGGGCGCGACATCACGGTGTCGGACCAGCGCGTCAGCTTGCGGCGGTCCTCCTGGGGCATGGCGAAGAGGGTGGCCAGCGTCATGGCCGTCAGCTCCATCGACACCTTGTCGACCCAGTCGAAGGGCTCGCCGATGGGCAGGGCGTCGAGGATGGCGCCGGCCCGCTCGCGGATCAGGGGCTCCATGACCATCAGGTTGTGCGGCGAGACCGCCGGGCTGACGGTCTTGCGCTGGACGTCGTGCTTGGGCGGGTCCATGGCGATGAACATGGTCGGCCCGGCGTTCTGGCCGCCGAACGGGCCGCCGGTCATCTCCGCGCCGCTGGCGATCAGCTTGGCGATCATCTCCTCGCTGGGGGCCAGGTTGATGCCGCCCTCGGAGGAGAAGACCTGGTGGTTGGTGTCGACCGCCATGATGTCGTGGTAGCGGGTGATGGCCCAGTGGGGCTCGAAGTCCCCGGCCGGCGTCCAGTGCACCGGATCCTCGGCCCGCAGGCGCTCGAAGTAAGGCCAGTGGGCGTCCGCCGCGAACAGCGAGGACTGGGCCACGTTCAGGCCCTCGATCGGCTGGGCCCAGACGTCGTCGCGGGCGGCGTCTGCGGTGCGGGCGTCCTGGACGGCGCTCTGGCTCATGGCGGTGATCCTCTCCCCCTGGCCCGATGGTTCCCTAAGGCCAGTTCCCCGCACATCTGGCGGCTCGCGCGGCGTTCGACAAGCCCAAGCTGACGGGCACGTCACTTTTTGGGTCGCATCTTTAGCCCGAGAGCCCGCGGCGAGCGGACGGGGGAGCTTCAGCGGTGACGCGCCTCAGCCGCCTCAGCCTGCCGGGCGGAACGCGACGATCGTCTCGCGGGTGTGGAAGCGCCAGCCTTCGGGGGTGCGCACGAAGGTGTCGCGGTATTCGCCGAGGAGGGCGGGAGTCAGGGTGGCGTAGGGCCGGCCCGGCTCGCCGTCCTCGCGGTAGAGGGTGAGGTAGACGACGCCCGTGGCGTGGTCGGCGTCGACCACCTCGACCAGCAGGTTGTCGCAGACGTGGCGCGACAGGCGCCCGGTGTTGTCCTGGCGGCGGCGGAAGCCGCGGGCGATGGCCTCGCGCCCGGCCATGACCTGCTCGGGCGAGCGCCAGCTTCCGTCCTCGGCGAAGAGTTCGGCGATCCGCTCGGCCTCGCCGTGGTCGACGAAGTGGCAGTACTGGGTCACGAGACGCGCGCAGGCGCGCTCGATGCCCGATCGTTCGGTCTCGTCCACGGACGTCACGCCTCCCGCGCCGGCCGCCCCGCGAAGAGCGCATAGGGCTTGCTGTTCCAGAACACTTCGCCGTTCGGGCCGCCCTTGGGAAGGCTCGCCATCCAGAGGGCGTGCGGATAGACGGCCGAGGGCTCCTGCAGGCCCGGCCCCTGGTTCATGCCGGTGCGCGTCGGGCCGGGGATCATGGCGTTGACGAGGATGTCGTCCTCGCCCGTCTCGGCGGCCGCCACCCGGGTCAGGGCGAACATTCCGGCCTTGGCCGAGGCGTAGCCGGCCCACGCCGGCGCGCGAGCCTCCGCGCCGCGCGAGATCATGTTCACGATCCGCCCGCGACCCTGGTGGCGCATCACCGGCAGGGCGGCCCGGATGGCGTAGAAGGCGCCGAACAGCGACACTTGGACCATCTTCTCGAAGAGGCCGTCGGGCATCTCTTCGATCCGGTGGCGGTGGCCGAGGCCGGCGTTGTTGAACAGGGCGTCGACGCGGCCCGTCTCGGCGACGGCGTGGGCGATCAGGGCCTGGACCTCGGCCTCGCGCGTCACGTCGCAGCGCCGCGCGATGGCGCCGTGGCCGGCCAGGCGCTCCAGGCCGGCCGGGTCGATGTCGGCGCCGACCACGCGCGCGCCGTCGGCGAGGAAGCCAAGGGCGAGGGCCTCGCCGATGCCGCCCCCCGCGCCGGTGATGATGACGGTCTTGCCGGCGATGTCGTTCACGGGAAGGCTCCTGGGCTAGAGGATGCGGCCTTGGCGGGCGCGCAGGCGGCGCCTAACCTGGACCGCGAGGACGGCTGGGAAGGACGATGGACGTAAGGCAGCTGCGCCAGGTGACCGAGATCTGCGACGCCGGCAGCTTCAGCCGCGCGGCGAGCTCGCTCGGCCTGTCGCAGCCGGCGCTGAGCCGCAGCATCGAGCGGCTGGAGCGGCAGCTGGGCATGCGCCTCTTCGAGCGCAGCGGCCAGGGCGTGCGCCCCACGGAGATCGCGCTGCACATCGTCGCCCGCGCGCGCCGGGCGCTCAGCGACGTCTCCACCGTGGTGCAGGAGGTGGGCGACCTGGCGGAGGGACGGGCCGGATCGATCTCGATCGGCGTCGGCGCGGCGGTGCGGGCGATCCTGGCCGCGCCGCTGGCGGTGCGCCTGAAGGCCGCCTACCCCGCCCTGCGCATCCAGCTCGTCAACGGCCGGGCGCGCGAGCTGATCGTGGACGTGGCCGAGCGGCGGCTGGACATGGTGATCACCACCTCGGAGCTGGTTCCGCAGGACCGCGACCTCGTCTGCACGAGCCTGTTCCGCGACGAGGTGTGCTTCTTCGCCCGGCCCGGCCATCCGCTGCTGCGGCGCCCCCATCCGCCGCCCGACCTCAACGCCCTGCTCGACTATCCGCTGGCCTCGCCCGGCGTGTCGCCGGTGCTGATCGCCCAGGCCCAGGCGTTCGAGCCGCGCCGCCGCGACAACCTGACCGCCTATGTGACCCACGACTACAGCCTGATCCTCGACATCGTGCGGCGCTCCGACGCCATCGGCCAGGCGCCGCTGTCGGTCTATCCGCACGCCTTCGCCGACGGCGAGATCGTGCGCCTGCCGTCCGACCACGTGGACCGCTACCATTGCGTCAGCCTCACCCATCGGGCCGCCATGTTCTCGCCGGTGGTCTGCCGCACGCTCGAGCTCGCCAAGGCCGCGGCCCTGGACCTGCCGGACCTGTCGTCGCTGCGCGTCTCGGGAACGCCGGCGGCGCCGCCGCGCCGGCGCGCCGTCACTGGCGCGCCGTGATGCTGACGCCCCAGGTGGCCGGCGGGGACCAGAACTGGGCGCTGCCCACGGTCGACATCTGGAAGCGGTTGTCGGTGACGTTCTTGCCCCAGGCGGAGATCTCCCAGCCGCGGGCCGACGCCAGGGTCAGATGCAGGTCGAGCAGGTTGCGCGTGCGGAACGGCACGGGGGTGAGCACCCCGCCGGCCGCCGAATACTGCTGCACCCCGCCGCGGGCGAAGCCGTAGGTCGCCTCGAGCTTCACCGACACGTCGCCGCCGAGCGGCAGGCTGTAGGCCGCGTCGAGCGAGCCCTGGATGTCGTTGGTGTAGGGGGTCCGAAGGCCGGCGATCGAAAGCGGGCCGTAGGGCGCCTTCTCGGAGATGGTGGCGCCGTCCTCGAACGCGCCGGTGTTGGACGAGAGGGCGACCGAGAGGCGCGCCACGCCCGGCCCTATGCCCCTGAAGTCGCGGTGCGCGTTCGCCTCGACCCCGTAGACGTGGTCGTCGCCGACGTTCTGCAGCACATAGCCGCCCGCCGCCGTGGTCGAGTACTGCACCAGCTGCACGTGGCGCGTGGACTGGTAGTAGACGTCCGCCTCGGCCTGGAAGAGGCCGAAGAAGTCGCCCTTCCAGCCGGTCTCGACCGACAGGGCGTATTCGGGACTGTACAGCGGCTGGACGGCGGTCAGGGGGTTGTTGAAGCCGCCCGGACGGTAGCCGGTGGCGAAGCGGACGTAGACCGTCTGGCGCGGGTTCGGCCGCCAGCTGAGGTTCGCGCCCGGCAGGACCTCGGTCCAGCGGTGGCTGAGGGGGCCGCTCTGGTAGGGCCCGCCGGTCGTCCCGGTGCACTGGCCGGCCGCCACGATCGCCGGCGAGCAGTACTCGCCCGCCAGCGGCGCCAGGAAGCCGGCCGGCGCGGCCCCGGCCCCGAACCAGGCCAGGGGATCCTGCGAGAACTGCCGGAAGCTGAAGTCGGCGCGGTCGGTGGTCACCCGCCCCTCGACGCCGAGGGTCATCTCGGGCGTCAGGTCGTAGGACAGGGTGCCGAAGGCGGCAAAGGAGGTCAGGCGGTTGTTGTAGCGCAGGTCGCTCATCTGGCCGCGGATGACGTTCAGCACCGCGGCGTCGGCGGCGTAGAGCGACGAGACGCCGCCGTAGGCCGAGAGGGAGGGCGCAAGGCCCGCCACGCACCCGCCCAGGCCGTTCACCTCGTAGTCGCGCATCGCCGTCGGCGTCTTGGCGGTGGGGTCGTAGGCGGCGCAGTTGGCCATGCCCTGGTGCACGGCGTCGACGAAGCGCAGCGCCTCGCCGCCCAGCAGCCACTTCCAGGGTCCCACCTTGTGCGCGGCGAAGGTGACCTGGCCGTCGTAGAGGTGGAAGCCCTCGTCCTGGAACTGCGACAGGTCCGTCGGCGCCGTCACCCCGCCCGCCGCCTTCGAGGCGAAGCCCGACAGGCCGAGGTAGTGGTCGTAGTCCTCGTTGAAGCGTCCGGCGTCGCGGCTGCGCGTGTAGAGTTTGACCGACAGGTCGCCCGCGGCGGTCGACTGGTCGAAGCCGACGTAGGCGGTGTAGTCCGGCGCGTCGGACCGGCCCTCGCGGTCCATGTTGTTGCGGGTGTCGGGGCCGGGATCGAGCGTCGCGCCCTTGGTGAAGGCCGAGGTGGTCGCCGCGTAGACCGGCACGTAGCCGAGGGTGCCGAACGAGCCCTGGCGGATGTCGTAGTACTCGAGCTGGACGTAGAGCTTGCCGCCCTCGGTCGGCTTGGCCAGGAAGCCGGTGCGCACGCCCCAGGAGTGGTTGGCGTCGACCCGGTCGCCGGTGGTCAGGTTGGTCTCGTAGCCGCCGTTCTGGGCGTTGTAGAAGGCGCCGACCCGCAGATCGACTTCGGCCAGGCCGGTCACGAGCGGGAAATTGACCACGCCCTGGCCGCCGTAGGTGTCCCAGATCCCGATCTTGAACTGCTCGAGCGCCGAGAAGGTCGGGCCGGGCTGGCGCTCGATCACATTGATCGCGCCGCCGACCGAGTTGCGGCCGTAGAGCGCCCCTTGCGGGCCGTGCAGGACCTCCAGCCGGTCGACGTCGAACAGGTTCATCTCGGAGAACTGGCGGCCGTTGAAGCCGCCGCCGGCGATGTAGGCGCCGTTCTCGTAGAGGCCGGTCGAGGTCTCGGAGAAGCCGTTGCGGCCGGCGCCCTGGCCGCGCATCGACACGTCCTGCAGGAAGGTCGGGCCGCTGGACACCAGGTCGACGCCGGGCAGCTGCTGCAGCAGGTCGCGCGTGTTGGCCACGCCCAGCGACACCAGCTGGTCGCCGCCCACGACGCTGACGGCCGCGGGAATGTCCTGCAGCCGCTCGGTGCGCTTCTCCGCCGTGACGTAGATGGTCTCGACGGTGGTCGCCTGGCTCTCGCCGCCGGCCTCGGCCGCGGCCGCCGGCGCGGCGCCCGCCAGCACGGCCAAGGACGCGCCCGCGCACAGCGCCAGCAGAGACGCACGCGCGGCGCCGCCCGGATGCCGATCGGACATGACTTCTCCCTCCCCTTTCGGCCTGGGCTCGCGGCCCGGCCTTCGCCAGCGACCGTAAGGCGGCTGGCGATGTTTGAAATTGAATTGTCTTCGCCGAACTCATAACCCTAAGGCATGGACTATCGCGGCCTGCACCTGGTGACCGAGGTCTGCCGGCACGGCGGCTTCGGCCGCGCGGCGCGGGCGCTGGGCGTCTCCCAGCCGGCGCTCAGCAAGGCGATCGCGCGCCTGGAAGACCAGCTCGGCGTGGTCCTGTTCTCACGTGGCGGGGGCTCGACCCTGCCGACGATCTTCGCCCTGCACATCGAGGCCTATGCGCGCGAGCGCCTGGGCGACGCCGACCGCATCACGGCCGAGGTGCGGCAGATGGCGATCGACGAGACCGGCCGGGTGCGCATCGCCGACGAGCCGGCGGCCCGGACGGGCTTCATGCCCCGCCTGGTGCGCGCCATCGTCGAACGGTTCCCGAGGCTGAAGCTGGAGCTGGTGAACCTCGCCGCGGCCGACATCGGCGAGCGGCTGATGGCCAGGGCGGTGGACCTGGGCGTGACCAGCCGCCCGCTCGATCTGTCCCATCCCGAGCTGACTGCCTTCCCGCTGCTGACGAGCCCGCTGGTGGCGGTCGGCCGCCCCGGCCATCCGCTGCTGGCCGACGACGCGCCCGCGCCGCAAGGCTACGCGGTGGCCCTGCCCAGCCTTTCGCCGGAACTGGGCCGGCTGGCCGGCCGCGCCGAGGGGGACGGCGGCGCCGACGTGATCGGTCCGGACTTCGACCTGGTGAAGGAGATCGTCGCCGGGACCGACGTCATCAGCCACGGGCCGGCGTTCCTGTTCGACGACGAGCTGGCCGCCGGACGGCTCGCGTCGATCCCGGCGACGCTGGAGGGCGGTCCCTACGCCCTTCGCCTCTTCGCGACCGACAGCGCCCTGCTCTCCCCCGTCATCCGCCGGATCGCCGCCATGGCCCAGGCCTGCGGCGCGGAGATCGTCGGCCTAGAGCGCCTCCCGCCAAAGTGGGAACCGGTTTGGCGATCAGGAGGCGCTCAAACCCAAAGACTCGAGCCTTCTTGTCCCGGTCAGGTCGATTCGACCTGACCGGGGAAGGCTCTAGCGGGGTGAATAGAATTGGCCGAAGCCATAACCGGACGGCATGGCCAGACGTAAGCCCCTGAAATCATGGCGCGTTCCACGCCAGCCCCGGCCAGACGCGGCCGGCCGGCCGGCTCGCTCCCCAGGAAGGCGCCCGCTAAGCTCGCCTCGCCCTGAACCGGCGCCGTCGGCGCGGACCGGGCCCCGGAGGAGACGATGATCCGCTTCTGCGCCGCCGCCACGGCCGCCCTCGCCCTGCTGGCCGCCGGGCCGGCGGGCGCCGCCACCGCCTGCGACGCCCCCGCCATCGCGTCGGGCTACGGGGCGAACGGCGCCTTCGCCTGGGACGTCCGGTCGGTGGCCAATCCGGGCGACGCCGCCCAGCCGGTGCAGGTGTTCCTGCCCCGTGGCGCGCCGGGACCCCGGCCGGTGATCTTCTTCGCCCACGGCTTCGGGCCGGGGGACTGGCGCAATTACGAGGACCTGATCGGGCACATGGCGAGCCGCGGCTATGTGGTCGTGTTCTCGTCGTACGAGATGCTCGGCGTCAGCCTGGACCAGCGCTACGACGCCCTGCTGCAGGGCGACCGCGCGGCGGCCAAGGCCTTCGCCGCCGACATGGACCTCAGCCGCGTCGGGTTCGTCGGCCACTCCTTCGGCGGCGGGGCGGTCCCGGCGCTGGCCTACGACGGCCTCGTCCGCCAGGGCTGGGGCCGCAACGGCGCCTTCCTGCTCGAACTGGCGCCCTGGTACGTGCTGGAGGCCGACCGGGCGCGGATTGAGGCCCTGCCGCCCGGCGCGCTCGAGGCGGCCGAGGTGTTCGACCAGGACGAGATCAACGACCACCGCATGGCGATCGACCTCTACCAGGCGATCCCCTCGAGCCAGCGCTGGTTCTTCCTGGCGAAGTCGTCGGGCGCGGGCTGTGCGGTCGTCGCCGACCACGCCACCCCCGGGCGCAACCCCTCGCACATCCAGCGCGAGTACGCGGTCTTCCGCCCGCTCGACGCCCTGGCCGAGGCGGCGTTCACCGGCGGCGCGGCCGCGCGCGCGGCGCTGGCGCACATGGCTGATGCGGGCGGGGGCTATCAGCCGCTGGCGCTGGAGGCCTCGCCGGCCCCGCTGCGTCCCGAGAGCGCCTATCGCTGGGGCTGGAACAATCCCAAGAACGCCAGGGCCGCGCCATGAGCCGGGCGATCTCGCGCCGGGCCGTCTTCGCCCTGACCGCGCTCGGCGCATCGGCCGGTGCGGCCCCTGCCGCCGCCG
>DASZQQ010000389.1:0-4885 GCA_035549595.1 Caulobacteraceae bacterium | reverse complement strand
ATGGCCTCTTCGACGTCTGCTATCGCCGCCATCGGCTCTCGCAAGTCGACTTGCGAGAGCCGATGAGCCAACCTTAGGCCGTCAGGGATGTCTCCGAACACCCGTCAGCCATGTCTCCCGTCTGAACAAGGGGAAGGACCGACTTTCGCTCTCCCCCCCTACTCCCGCCTGAACACCTTCTCCGTCAGCACCGTGCCCCACCAGTTGGCCCGAAACTCCGCCTTCATGCCCGCGGGGTCGTAGAGCGGGCTCTCGACCCACTCCAGGAAGCTCAGGCCCGCCGGTTCGCCTTCGGCCAGGTAGCGTTCGAAGACGTAGTCGAGGACGCCGGTGAGGCCGGCCTTCATGTGCAGGTAGCGCAGGGAGAGCTGGGAGAGGGCCTCGCGGATCGGGAGGCCCTGGCGGAAGTGCAGGTAGAAGACGCTCATGATGCCGGCGCGGTCCGCGCCGGACTTGCAGTGCATCAGGGCCGGGTACTCGATGTCCTGGAAGAGGGCCTTGGCGCCCAGCACGCGCTCGCGGCTGGGGACCTCGCGCGAGGTGATGGTGAAGTCGCGCAAGGTGAGGCCGTAGCGCTCGCACGCGGCCTTCTCCAGGGCGTGGAAGCTGGCGTCGAAGCCGCCCCTGAGGTTGATCACGGTGCGCACGCCCCTGGCCTTCCAGGCCTTCAGCTGGTGCGGCCAGGGCTGGTTGGCGCGCACCAGCTCGTCGGAGATCCAGTGGGCGTTGGAGAAGCCCAGGCGCAGGTAGGCGTGGTCGTTCCACAGGTAGTCGAGCCAGGTCGCCAGCCGGCCTTTCGGGGTGCTCAGGTCGAAGCCGGTCAATAAGCGGGGTCCTCTTGGTGCCAGTGCGCCTAGGTAAGGCCGCCGCGCCCACGCTGCAAAGGGGCCCGCGCTTGACACCCGCCCTGGCTCGGATGACGGCTCAGCCGCGATGACCACCGCCGCCGCCCCGACCCTGACCGCCGGCGCCCTGAGGGGGCGACTCTGGCGCGGCTACCTGGCGCCGCGCTGGCGCGCCTTCGCGGTGTCGATGGTCTGCGCGGTGGTGGTGGCGGCCCTGAGCGCGGCCCTGGCGGCGATCCTGAAGCCGGCGATCAACGACCTGTTGCAGCATCCCAGGCCCGGCGCCTGGATCCGCATCCCGCTGGCGGTGGCCGCGATCGGACTGGTGCGGGGCCTGGCCCAGGTCGGCCAGGCGACCCTGGTCAACCGCATCGGCAACAGCCTGGTGGGCGACATCCAGGCGCAGCTGTTCGGGCGGCTGGTGCGCGCGGACCTGGCGCGGCTGCGCAGCGAGCACTCGGGGTCCTACGTCGCCTCGGTGCTGTACGACGCCGGCCTGATCCAGGAGGCGGCGACCGCCGGCGCCGTCAACATGGTGCGCGAGAGCCTGACGGTGGTCGGCGCGGCGGCGGTGATGCTGTGGACCGACCCGTGGCTGGGCGGCGGCCTGCTGCTGGGCGCGCCGGTCCTGCTGGCGGTGCTGCGGCGCTATTCGCGGCGCACGCGCAAGGCCACGCAAGGCGCCATGGCCGAGACCTCGGCCCTGTCGACCGCGGTGATGGAGAGCCTGGACGGGATCAAGATCGTCAAGATCGAGAACCGCGAGGCCTATGAGGAGGCGCGCGTCGCCGCGGTGATCCGCCGGCGCCAGGCGCACCTGATCCGCAACGCCAACGCCCGCGCCACGGCGGCGCCGGCGAGCGAGACGGTGACCACGATCATGACCGCCGCGGTGCTGGCCTACGCCGGCTGGCGGGCGCTGTCGGGGGGCATGGACGCGGGCAGCTTCGTCGCCTTCCTGGGCGCGGTGGGCATCGCCTCGCAGTCGCTGCGCCAGGTGGCGAACCTGCAGACGGTGATCAGCCAGGGCCTGGCGGCGGCGACGCGCCTGTTCGCCGCCCTCGACGTCGAGCCGCAGATCCGCGAGGCGCCGGACGCGGTCGCCCTGCCGGCCGGCGAGGGCGTCGTGCGGCTGGAGGCGGTGTCGTTCGCCTACGCCCCGGACGGGGCCGAGGTGCTGGACGGCCTGACCCTGGAGGCCCGGCGCGGCGAGGTGGTGGCCCTGGTCGGCCCCTCGGGGGCCGGCAAGAGCACGGTGCTGAACCTGATCCCGCGCTTCTACGACGTCACCGGCGGGGCGGTGACCATCGACGGCTGCGACGTGCGCAAGGCGACGCTGGCCTCGCTGCGCGCCCGGATCGCGCTGGTGACCCAGGAGCCGTTCCTGTTCGACGACACCGTCGCCGCCAACATCGCCTATTCGCGGCCCGACGCGACCACGGCCGAGATCGAGGCGGCGGCGCGGGCGGCGGCGGCGCACGACTTCATCCTGGCCCTGCCGGGCGGCTACGGCACGCCGGTGGGCGAGGCCGGGGCGCGCCTTTCCGGCGGCCAGCGCCAGAGGATCGCCATCGCCAGGGCGTTCCTGAAGGACGCGCCGATCCTGCTTCTGGACGAGGCCACCAGCGCCCTCGACACCGAGAGCGAGGCCCAGGTGCAGGCGGCGCTGGGCCGGCTGATGCAGGGCCGCACGACGCTGCTGATCGCCCATCGCCTTTCGACCGTGCGCGGGGCCGACCGGATCTATGTGCTGGACCGCGGCCGCGTCGCCGAGAGCGGCACGCACGAGAGCCTGATGCGCGCCGGCGGCCTCTATGCGCGCCTCGCCGGCAGCCAGGACCTCGAGCACGAGACGGCGGAATGAAGCGCCTGCTGCGCTCGAAGGCGGTGCAGGGGCTGCTGGCCGCCCTGACCGCGGCCTGGCTGCGGCTGCTGATCCGCACCCTGCGCTGGCGCTACGAGGGCGAGGCGGCGGCGCGGGCGCTGATCGAGGCGCCGGAGGGGGCGATCGTCCTCTTCTGGCACGGCCGCATCGCCGCGGGGGTGGCCTGCCGGCCGGTGCTGGGTCAGAAGCCGCGGCGGGCGATGATCTCGCTGTCGCGCGACGGCGAGTTCATCGCCATGGCGGCCAGGGCCGTGGGCTTCCCGGCGATCCGCGGCTCGATGTCGAAGGGCGGCGCCAGCGTGCTGCGCCAGGCGGTCGAGGCGCTGAGGGCCGGCGAGATCGTGCTGATCACCCCCGACGGCCCCCGCGGGCCGAACCAGACCCTGCCGCTAGGCCCCGTGCAGCTGGCCAGGATCAGCGGCGCGCCGGTGCTGCTGGTCGGCCTCGCCACGCGGCCGGCGCTGCGGTTCAGGAGCTGGGACGAGGCGGCCGTGCCCCTGCCCTTCGCCCGCGCGGCCGGCGTGGCGGTGGGGCCGTTCCGCGTCGGCCGGCGGACGGACGAGGCGGGGCTGGAGGCGGTGCGCGCCGACTGGCAGGCGCGGATGCGCGAGGCTCAAGGACGGGCCGAGGCCATGCTGGCGGGGGCGGCATGACCACGCCCGGCCTGCGCGCCTATCGCCTGGCCGCCGCGGCGCTGTCGCCGCTGTTGCCCCGTTACCTCGAGGGCCGGGCCCGGCGCGGCAAGGAGGACCCGGCGCGGCTCGGCGAGCGGCTCGGCCGGGCCGGCGTGGCGCGGCCCGAGGGCGGGCTCGTGTGGCTGCACGCGGTCAGCGTCGGCGAGGCGCTGTCGCTGCTGCCCCTGGCCGAGCGGCTGCGCGAACGGCGTCCGGACCTCGCCGTGCTCGCCACCACGGGCACGGCGACCGCGGCGGCGATGCTGGCCCGGCGGTTGCCCGAGGGGGTGATCCACCAGTACGCGCCGCTCGACGCGCCGGCGGCGGTGCGCCGGTTCCTGGACCACTGGCGCCCGGACCTCGGCGTCTTCGTCGAGAGCGAGCTCTGGCCGAACCTGATCCTGGAGGCGCGGCGGCGCGGCGTGCGCCTGGCCCTGGTGTCGGCGCGGATGACGGACAGGAGCGCGGCCGGCTGGCGGCGCGCGCGCGGCGCGGCGCGGCGGGTCCTGGACGCCTTCGAGCTGGTGCTGACCCAGGACGACGCCACCGCCGGACGGCTGGAGCGGCTGGGCGGCCGCGTCGACGGCCGGCTGAACCTGAAGGACGCGGCCGGTCCGCTGCCGGTCGACGCCGCCGAGCTCGCGACCCTGCGCGCGGCCTTCGCCGGCCGGACGGTGGTGGTCGGGGCCAGCACCCACCCCGGCGAGGACGAGATCATCGCCGACGCGCTCGCCGCCCTGCCGGCGCCGCGGCCCCTGCTGGTCCTGATCCCCCGCCACCCGGAACGCGGCCCCGCGATCGCGGCGATGCTTGCCGGCCGGGGCCTGAAGGCGGCGCGGCGGGCCGAGGGGGCGCTGCCGGCCGCGGACCTCGACGCCTACGTCGCCGACACCCTGGGCGAGACGGGCCTCTTCTATCGCCTGGCCGACCTCGTGGTCTTGGGCGGCAGCCTCGTGGCCGGGATCGGCGGGCACAATCCGCTGGAGCCGGCGCGGCTCGGCGCGGCCATCGTCAGTGGACGGAGCGTGTTCAACTTCGCCGACCTGTTCGCCGAGATGGAGGCCGCCGGCGCCGTCGCCCCGACCGACGCCGGGGCTCTGGCGGCGACGCTGGCCCGGCTGGTCGCGGACGCGCCGGAGCGGACGCGGCTGGGCGAGGCGGGGCGGGCGTTCGCCGAGGGACGGGCGGCGCCGTTCGAGGCCGCCTGGGCGCGGCTCGCCGCCATGCTGCCGCAGGCGCGGCCATGAAACTCGCCACCCCGCGCTGGTGGTACGTGCGCCACGGGGCGCCGGCGCCGATCACCCGCGCCCTGCTACGGCCGGTGTCGTGGATCTGGGCCCGGGCCACCGCCCGGCGCATCGCCCGCTGCCGGCCCGAAGGCTGCGGCGTCCCGGTGATCTGCGTCGGCAACGTCACCATGGGCGGGGTCGGCAAGACGCCCCTGGCGCGCGAGATCGCCCGCATCGTCGCGGCGCGGGGCA
>DASZQQ010000388.1:0-2490 GCA_035549595.1 Caulobacteraceae bacterium | reverse complement strand
CTCGCCGGAACAGATCCGCCTGAATCTCTCCGCTTCATGGGACACCTCCAGCCGGACCGCGGTGATCCGCATCAGGGGCACGGCGGCCAAGCCGGCGATCACCCTGACCTCGACGCCGGTGCTGCCGCAGGA
Organism: Caulobacteraceae bacterium; assembly: GCA_035549595.1. Taxonomy (GTDB): domain Bacteria; phylum Pseudomonadota; class Alphaproteobacteria; order Caulobacterales; family Caulobacteraceae; genus Acaudatibacter. The sequence goes on along the minus strand of DASZQQ010000388.1, from coordinate 2,358 downwards.
CGAGGTGCTGTCGCAGGTGCTGTTCGGCGCGTCGGCCAGCCAGCTCTCGGCCGGGGAGGCGGCCCAGCTCGCCTCGGCGGTCTCGGCGCTGGCCAGCGGCGGCGGTTTCGACATCATCGGCGGCCTGCGCAGCTTCGCGCGCCTCGACCGGCTGGCGTTCGGCGGCGACGCGGCCGGCGGCATGACCGTCAGCGGCGGCAAGTACCTGACCGACAACGTCTACCTCGAGGTCACCGGCGGCGGGCGCGAGGGCGCGGCGACCTCGGTGGAGTGGCGGGTGAAGAAGAACCTCTCCTTCATCTCCCGCCTCACCCGCCAGGGCGACACCCGCCTCTCGGTCCGCTGGCGCAAGGACTACTGAGCAACGCCCGGGCGAATGCCGGCGAAGCCGGCGCCTGGTCAAACGCAGCATTCGACCACAGAGGACACAGAGGAACACAGAGGTTCACAGAGGATTCGGCGTTCGGCTCGGCCCCCTCTGTGACCTCTGTGTCCTCTGTGGTGAAAAACAGCCTTCGGCATGGTCACGGCTTTCGCCGGGAAGCGCGCCTATCGTGCGCGGGCTGCGTCGGTCCTGGTGCGGATCGGGCCGAACTCGGCGCCGGGCTTCCACTGCGGCCAGGCGGTCGCGTTCGCGATCTGGCGGCCCAGGGCGTAGAGCAGGTCGAGATCCTGCTTGGCCCCGCCCAGGTTCCAGTCCGCGCGCCATTCGTCCGACGGCTGATGGTAGCGGTGGGTGGTGTAGTCCTCGGCCGCCTTCCGTCCGGCCTCCTTGCCGCCGTCGACGAGGTCGGGGCCTGAACTCATGTCGAGCGCCGGCACGCCGGCTTGCGCGAACGAGAAGTGGTCCGAGCGGTAGTAGCCGCCGGCCTCGGGCCGCGGCTCGGGGTCGACCACCCGGCCCTGGCGCGCGGCGATGGCGGCGGCCTGGTCCTCCAGGGTGCTCTTGCCGGCGCCGACGATGACGATGTCCCGGGTCGGGCCGTAGAGGTTCAGCACGTCCATGTTCATCGCCGCGGCGGTGCGGGCGAGCGGGTAGAGCGGGTGGGTCGCGTACCAGGCCGAGCCCAGAAGGCCCTTCTCCTCGCCGGTCCAGGCGGCGAAGACGATCGAGCGCCGGGTGCGCGGCGCATGGGCGAATTCGCGGCCGAGCTCGATCAGCCCGGCCACGCCCGAGGCGTTGTCCGCCGCGCCGTTGTAGATCGTGTCCCCGCGCGCGTCGGCCGGACCGACGCCCAGGTGGTCCCAGTGGGCGCCGTAGAGCACCGTGTCGCGGGGGGCCTTCGTCCCGGGCAGGCGGCCGATGACGTTGTGGCTGACCACCTGCGAGCGCTGGACGGCGAAGTCGATAGTCGCCGTCTCGCCCTTGAGGTCCACCGGATGGAAGTCCGGCGTCTGGGCCTGGCGCTTCAGGGCGTCGAAGTCGAGGCCGGCGGCCTTGAACATGGCGACGGCCGCCTCGCGGGTGATCCAGCCCTCGGCCTCGACCCGCTCGGCTGGATCGCGCGGGATGTCGAACTGGGGCACGGTCCAGGAGCTCCTGACCACGTTCCAGCCGTAGGCGGCCGGCGCCGTCTCGTGCACGATCAGCACGCCGGCCGCGCCCTGGCGCGCCAACTCCTCGTACTTGTAGGTCCAGCGGCCGTAGTAGGTCATGCGCTTGCCGCCGAAGCGGCCGGGCTGCGGCGTCTCGAAGTCCGGGTCGTTGACCAGCACCACGGCGACCTTGCCGTGCAGGTCGACGCCCTTGTAGTCGTCCCACTGCTGCTCGGGCGCCTTGACGCCGTAGCCGACGAACACCAGCGGCGCGTCCTTGATCGCCACGTGGTCGACGCCCGGCTTGCGGCTCGACATGACCACCTGGTCGCCCACGGCCAGCGGCGTGACCTGGCCGCCGACCGCATAGCTGACCGCGATCGGACCGGGCAGGGCGAAGCGGTTCATCGGCACGTCCTGGGTCCAGCCGCCGTGCTCGCCGCCCGGCTTCAGCCCCGCCGCCTTGAACCGGGCGATGATGTAGGCCACCGCCTTGTCCTCGCCCGGCGTCGCCGGACCGCGGCCCTGGAAGTCGTCGGAGGCGAGGGCGCGGTCGTCCTGGCTGACGCGGCTCATGTCCGCGCCGGCGGGCGCGGCGGCCAGGCTGGCGCCGGAGAGGGACGCAAGAAGGATCGCCGCAATACCGGCGCGGGCGAGAAAACGCTTCATGATGGGCAGGGTCCGCAGCAGATTGTTACTGCGTTCGTCCTGACTCCCGGCAGGCGTTTGCGCAAGGCGCCTGAGCGGGTTGAGGAAAAGTGGGAACCGGTTTTCCGCCCGCAACCCGCTCTAACTTCTTAGAATCGATCACGTTGGGTTCGG
>DASZQQ010000387.1:0-15543 GCA_035549595.1 Caulobacteraceae bacterium | reverse complement strand
GGGATCAGGCGGGTGCGGGTGTCGAAGCTCCAGCCCAGGATCAGGATCTGCCGGCGCGCCTTGCGCAGCACGGTCTCGAGGGCCGAGAAATAGGCTTGGCCGTCGATCAGGAACGCCGCGCGCGTCGCCCGGCCGAGGCTGTGACAGGTGGATCCGGGTTCGAGGATCACGGGGCTAGGCCTTCCTGCGGGCGCCGGGACGGCCGGCCTCGCCAAGCCTAAAGCGCGCCCAACGGCGCAGTTCCGCAACCTCGGGTCAAACCGGATGCCCAAAAAAAGGACGCCGCCCGGCCTGGAGGCTGGGCGGCGCAGGTGGGCGACCTTGCGTTGACGGTGGAGAGTCTAGTTCAGCGACTGCGGACGGCGGGAGGCGACTCCGGCGGTGTTCACCCCGCCGACCAGGTCGCGGCACACGCCGTCGCGCTCGGCGATCAGGTGGGCCTTCTGGTCCGGCCCGGCGCGCTTGGCCGCGCGGACGGTGTCGTCGTGGATCTGCTCGGCGCGGTCGTAGATGAACGGATCGCGCGAGATCCGCTGGGACTTGTAGGCCGCGTCCACCGCGGCGGTGTCCTGGGCCCCCAGGGCGGTCGAGCCGATCAGGGCCTGGCAGCGGGCGAGCTGCATGTACTGCACGTCGCTGAGCCGTTGCGGCCCGGCGAAGGCGGCGGTGGCGGCGGCCACGGACGCGGTGACGATCAGGGCCTTCAGCATGTCCCGTTCCTTCCATGAGTTGGGCGAGCGGGAATATCGATGAATTGCTTCGGTGGTCCAAATTAAATTCAGTATAGAATTGTCGATGAACTTAATTTAATCTGTAAGATGAACTACACTTTCAGCAACGAATGTTAACCCGATGTCATGTCGCGGCGACGGTTGCCGAACCCGCCGGTTTGGCGCATGGCTCGGACATGGACGCCCCGCCCCGCCCGATCGCCACCCCCTGCATCAAGGTCTGCGTCGTCGACGGCGAGAGCGGGCTGTGCCTCGGCTGCTATCGGTCGCTGCCCGAGGTGGCGCGCTGGCAGAAGTTGGACGAGGCCGAGCGCGCCTCGATCATGGCCGAGCTCCCCTCCCGCCGCTCGCGCATCCGGCCCGAGAAGCTGGCGATGTTCTGAGCCGCCGCGCCTAGAGCGCGTTCCGCAAAAGTGGAACCCGGTTTTGCGATCAGAACGCGCTCGGACTTTTGGTCCGAGAGCACGATTCGTGCTCTCCGGGCGTCATTCACGCGTTGCAAACCGATCCCGCTTAGGGTCGTCGCCAAGGGCCGAGAAACGGCCATGAGCAAAGCGCCTGGATGGGCCGGGGTTAGTCGAGATGATCAGGTTCGCGATCGTGGCCTTCGCCGCCGCCCTGGCGGCAGTCGGCGCCGCCCAGGCGGTGGTCTCGCTCGATCCCAACGCACGGCCGGCCGATCGGGCGACGCCACAGCTGGCCGTGGCCCAGGTCTCGGACCCCGACAGCCCGCCCGGCGCCGCCGCCCTGTCCAAGGCGGCCGACGGCCACTTCTGGGCCGACGCGGACGTCGACGGCCATGAGGTGCGCTTCCTGGTCGACACCGGCGCCTCGGCCGTGGCCCTGACCCAGGAGGACGCCCGCCGCCTCGGCATCGACCCCAACAGCCTTTCCTACACCTACGCCGTGGCCACCGCGAACGGCCAGGCGCACGCGGCCCAGATCAAGCTGCACAGCATCTCCGTCGGCCAGGCGCACGTCGCCGACGTCGACGCCTTCGTCCTCGACCGGGGCCTGGAGACCTCGCTGCTGGGCATGACCTACCTCGGCCGGCTCTCGCAGTTCGAGGCGACCCGCACGGCGCTGATCCTGCGGGAGTAGCGGCGCCGGGGACATGATCCGGCCGCAGGCCGGTTCGTGTCCCCTGATTGGCGCCCTGCCGGAGGGGACACGTTCCTGGCGGAACATGTCCCCGACCGGGATCAGATCTCGAACTTGACGCCCTGCGCCAGGGGCAGGGTCTCGCCGTAGTTCACGGTGTTGGTCGCCCGGCGCATATAGGCTTTCCAGGAATCCGAGCCGGCCTCGCGGCCGCCGCCGGTTTCCTTCTCGCCGCCGAACGCGCCGCCGATCTCGGCCCCGGACGGGCCGATGTTGACGTTGGCGATGCCGCAGTCCGACCCGGCCAGGAAACGCTCGGCCTCGCGCATGTTCAGGGTGAAGATCGACGACGACAGGCCCTGCGGCACGTCGTTGTTCAGGGCGATGGCCTCGCCGAGGTCGCGATAGGGCATGACGTAGAGGATCGGCGCGAAGGTCTCGCGCCGCACGACGTCGGCCTGGACCTTCAGCTCGACGACCGCCGGGCGCACGTAGACGCCCTCGCCCGGCCCCTTCACGCGCTCGCCGCCGGTGACCGCGGCGCCCGAGGCCTTGGCGTCGGCCAGGGCTTTCTGCATCGCCGCCAGCGACGCTTCGTCGATCAGCGGGCCGACCAGGGTGTCGGGATCGCGCGGGTCGCCGATGCGCACCGAGGCGTAGGCCGACTTCAGGCGACCGACGAAGGCGTCGTAGACGCTCTCGTGCACGAACAGGCGCCGCAGGGTGGTGCAGCGCTGGCCGGCCGTGCCCATGGCCGCGAACGCCACGGCGCGCAGGGTCAGGTCGAGATCGGCGCTCGGCGCGACGATGGCGGCGTTGTTGCCGCCGAGCTCCAGCAGGGCGCGGGCGAAGCGGGCGGCCAGGCGCGGGCCGACCGCGCGGCCCATGGCCGTCGAGCCGGTGGCCGAGACCAACGGGACCTTCGGATGGTCGACCAGGGCCTCGCCGACTTCGCGCCCGCCGATCACCACCTGCGAAAGCCCCGCGGGCGCGTCGCCGAAGCGGGCCGCGGCGCGCTCGAAGATCGCCTGCACGGCCAGGGCGGTCAGCGGCGTCTTCTCGGACGGCTTCCAGACCACGGTGTCGCCGCAGACGAAGGCGAGCGCGGCGTTCCACGACCATACCGCGACCGGGAAGTTGAAGGCGCTGATCACGCCGACGACGCCCAGCGGGCGCCAGGTCTCCATCATCCGGTGGTCCGGGCGCTCGGTGGCGATGGTCAGGCCGAAAAGCTGCCGCGAGAGGCCGACCGCGTAGTCGCAGATGTCGATCATCTCCTGGACCTCGCCCAGGCCCTCCGAGAGCGTCTTGCCGGCCTCGATGGTGACCAGGAGGCCCAGGTCCTCCTTGGCCGCGCGCAGCTCCTCGCCGAACAGGCGCACCAGCTCGCCGCGCCTCGGCGCCGGGACCTGGCTCCAGGCCAGGAAGGCCGCATGGGCCGCCTCGACTGCGGCGGCGACGCCGGCCGCCGAGGCCTCGGGCACGCCGGCGATCTCCTCGCCGGTGATCGGCGAGCGCACGCGGCGGGCGCCGCCGGCGAAGGCGTCCCTGGCGAGGCCCAGGCGGAGCAGCAGGGCGGCCGTCTCCTCGGCCAGGTTCGGGGCGAACAGGACGGTCATGCCGCGGTCTCCACCACCTGCGCCCGCGCCTCGGCCCGGGGGCTCTGATCGGCCGTCGCGTACACCCGGCCGAAGCGGTTGGCGAGGAAGTCGCCGAGGCCGATCTCTTCCTGGCGCACGAAGCCCTTCTGCGGCAGGCGGCCCTGGACCAGCAGGTCGAGCACGGCGCAGAGGCTGGCCGCGGTGGTGATCTGGATCGCCGACAGCATGCGGCCGGCCATCTCCTGGGCGTAGATCTTGTTGGCGTAGGTCTCCTGCACCAGGTGCCCGCCCTTCAGGCCCGAGACGGTGACGAAGACGATGACCACGTCCTGCATGGTCGCCGGCACGGCGTTCTCGAGGATGTCCTTCAGCAGGTCGCGCCGGTCGCGCAGGCGCAGGTCGTTCAGCAGCGCCTTCATGATCGCCGCGTGGCCCGGATAGCGGATGGTGCGGTAGTTCAGGCTGCGCACCTTGCCGGCCAGGGTCTCGCACAGCGTGCCGAGGCCACCGGAGGTGTTGAACGCCTCGTAGGCGACGCCGTCGAGGGCGAAGGCCTCGCACTCCTCCAGCGCCCGGGTCTGGCGCGGCAGGCCGTCGACGATCGCCTCGCAGGGCTCGCAGTACTCGTTGATCACCCCGTCGGTCGACCAGGTCAGATTGTAGTTCAGGGCGTTGGACGGGTACTTCGGCAGGGCCCCGACGCGCAGGCGCACGTCGTGCAGCTCGTCGAAGTGGCGGATGAGGTCGGCCGCGGCGATGGAGATGAAGCCGGGGGCGAGGCCGCATTGCGGAATGAAGGCGGTCTTGGCGCCGGCCGCCAGCGCCTTGACCTTGCGCGTCGTGGCCACGTCCTCGGTCAGGTCCAGGTAGTGGCAGCCGGCCGCGTGGGCCGCTTCGGCGACGTGGAACGTCAGGTGGTAGGGGGCCGCGCTCAGCACAGTGTACTTGCCCTTCAGCGCCGCCGTCAGGGCCGGGGCGTCGGTGACGTCGAGCACCTGGTGCTCCACGTGCGGCAAGGGACCGAGTTCGGCCAGCTGCTCGGCCGAGCGGTCGATGACGGTGATCCGGTAGTTGCCGGTCTCGCCCAGCAGGGCGGCGATGGTGGCGCCGATATGGCCGGCGCCGACGACGGCGATGTCTTTCACGGGGGGCGGTCTCCGGTGGGGACTGATGCCGCGAGAGTCGCGCAAGGGCTCGTCGATTCCCATTGCCAGACCGACGAAACGACGCGATGGTTTCGGCATATCGCCGAACCTGATGCGCACATGGACGACATCGACCAGGCCCTGATCGCCCGCCTGCAGGACAACGCCCGTGCCCCGGCGGCCGAGCTCGCCCGCGCGCTCGGCCTGTCGCGCACCACGGTGCAGAGCCGCCTCGACCGGCTGGAGCGCACCGGCGTCATCACCGGCTACACGGTGCGCCTGTCGGACGCCCACGAGCGCGGCCAGATCCACGCCTACATCATGCTGACCGTGGCCCCGAAGCAGGCCGCCTCGGTGGTGGCCGCCGCCCGGCGCATGCCGCAGGTGCGCCAGCTGCAGTCCGTGAGCGGCCCCTTCGACCTCATCGCCCGCTGCGCGGCCCCGTCCGTGGCCGAGATGGACGCCCTGATCGACGCCCTAGGGGCGCTCGAAGGCGTCGAGCGCACGACCTCCTCGGTGGTGCTCTCGACCAAGATCGACCGTTGATCTCCCTGCCCTTCATGGGGAGGGACGGCGAAGCGAAGCTTCGCAGGGTGGGGAAGTGAGAGGCCGCCGCAACGCTGACCGGTTGGCGCCGCGGCTTTCACGAGACTCCCCCACCCTGCTCGCTACGCGAGCTGTCCCTCCCCACAAGGGGGAGGGAGTTGCTAGCCCTCCATCCCTCCCGCCTTGCCGCTTTCCACGACCCAGCTCTTCAGGGTCGAGACCGTGGCCTTGGGGTCGCGGCGGTCGGAGACGATCTGGAACTTCGTCGAGAGGCGCTCGGGCGTGACCTCGACCGACATGTAGCCGTGCGTCTCGGCGTTCATGAACTTCACCCACGGCGCCCGCTCGGCGAGCGCGGCCTTGTCGACGAACGAGGCGGGCGGATTGTCCGACGTGATCGACGTGCCGACGAACTCGGTCGCCACCGTCGGCGAGGCCGGGTCGTCGTAGTTGGCCTTCAGGTCGGTGGTCCAGAACGAGTGGATGTCGCCGCCGAAGAACACCGCGTTCGGCGTCTTGGCCTCGGACAGGGCGTGCAGCATGCGCGAGCGGGTCTGGGCGTAGCCGTCCCAGCCGTCGGTGTAGTGGCCGGTCGAGCCGTCCGGCATCTTCCCGGGCAGCGGCGCGATCAGGAGGTCCTGGGCGACGATGTTCCACTTCGCCCTGGCGCTCCGGAAGCCCTCGTAGAGCCAGCGCTCCTGCGCCCCGCCCAGCATGGTGCGGGACGGGTCGGAGATCTCCGGGCAGTTGGCGAGGTGGCCGCTGCGGCGGGTCGGCAGGGGGCACGGCTGCTCGGTGCGGTACTGGCGCCCGTCGAGCACCGTCACCTCGGCCAGGTCGCCGAACTTCAGCCGGTCGTAGACCCGCATGTCCGGCCCCCTGGGCAGGGACAGCGGCCGCAGCGGCATGTTCTCGTAGTAGGCGCGGTAGGCGTCGGCGCGGCGCTTCAGGAACGCGTCGACCGGGACCTTGGGGTCCTGCGACCACTGGTTGGCGTAGTCGTTGCTGACCTCGTGGTCGTCCCAGGTCATCAGCGCCGGCGAGGCGGCGTGCAGCTGCGCCAGATCCGGGTCCATGTGGTGCAGGGCGTAGCGGTTGCGGTAGGCGGCGAGGGTCTTCACCTCGTCGGGCCGGTCGTGGTGGCGCACGGCGTGATCGGCGCGCTGACCGGTGTAGCTGTACTCGTACATGTAGTCGCCGAGGAAGAAGATCAGGTCCGGCTGCTCCTCGGCCATGTGCCGGTAGGCGCTGAAGTAGCCGACCTCGTAGTGCGAGCACGAGGCGATGGCGCAGGTGAGCATCGCCGCCGGCGCGCCGAGGGCCGGCGCGGTCTTGGTGCGGCCGACGCGGCTGCGGTGGCCCTGGGCCTCGAAGCGGTACCAGTAGGGCCGGCCGGGCGAGAGGCCGGCGACCTCGACGTGGACCGAGTGGCCGAAGGCGGCGTCGGCGATCGTCCGGCCGCGGCGGACGACGTGCTTCATGCCCTCGTCGGCCGCCACTTCCCACGTCACCGGGACCGGCGCGCGCAGGCCGCCCGAGCCGTCCTCGGCCAGGGGATCGGGCGCCAGGCGGGTCCAGAGCACGACGCCGTCCGGCGTCGGATCGCCCGAGGCCACGCCCAGGGTGAACGGGTCGACGGCGGCGGCCAGGCCCCGCGTCGATACCGCGAGGCTGAGCGCCGAGGCGCTGCCCAGAACCAGAAGTCCCCGCCGATCGATCATGCCGCGCTCCTTTCCGCCCGCTGAAGGTCCCTCAGCGGCCTGTAGCTGATGCGTGTGACACCTGCCGCATCGATCATCGCCTTCAGCGACGGATCGCAGAAGACGACCGCGTCGTTGGCGCGGATGTCGGGGTGGTCGGGGTCGTAGCCGCGGAGTTCCGGGCCGTCGTCCACCGGATGGCCGAACACCTCCGTGACCCCGGGATTGAGGTGCGCGAGGCGGGCCTTCAGCACCTCGCCGGTGTCGCGCGGCCAGGCCGAGATGAAGTTCTCGTTGTGCAGCAGGCCGCGCTCGGCGGTGCGGACCCAGCCGTCGAAGCCCAGCTTCTCGTCCTGGCCGCGGCCCGGCATGCGCAGGGGCAGGTCGAATTCCTCGGCCAGACCCAGGTAGATGTCGAACATCCGCGCCTCGAGCTGGACCGAGCCCATGTGCGAATCCAGGTGCGTGGGGTCCAGGCCCCAGTCGATGGCCTGCTGGATCTGCGCCTGCAGCTCGGCGAAGACATCGCCCGGGTCGGCCCGCTCGAACACCTCGGCGGTGGTGGCCGGCATGAAGCCGTCGTCGTCGTGCAGCGACTTCGCCCCGGTGAGCGATCGCCAGCGGTAGCCGGGGTACTCGCAGGTCAGGGTCAGGTGGACGCCGATGTCCTTGCCCGCCGCCATGTCCACCGCCTCGCGCGCCCAGGGGCACGGGACCATCAGGGTCGCGCTGGTGGCGATGCCGGTCTCGAGCGCCCGCATGGTCGCGACGTTCGCCGCGTGGCTGGAGCCGAAGTCGTCGCAGTTGACGATCAGCAGCCGCGCGTCGGCGGTGTAGCCGAGGCGCTCGGCCAGGGTCTCGGTCATGAAATCACTCCCCACGTCCTTCCATCGTGGCACGCCTGCCCCGCCCCGGTCACGCCGGAGCCTTGCGACGCGCCACCGCCGCCTCGGGATACTTGCGCGCCAGGGCCTCGGCCTTGTCCGCCCGCCCGGTGGCGCGAAGCCGCTCGAGATAGGCGGGCAGCTCGCCGCGCACGTGGAACGGGCCGCCCTCGGCCACCACGTTCCACAGCGGATCGCGCCCGCGGGCCATGTCCGGCGCCATCCGCGCCTGCCACGCGTCCAGCAGCGCGAGGCCATGCTGCACGACCTCGGGCCGTGCGGCGGCGAGGTTGACCTCCTCGTGCGGGTCTGCGGCGAGGTCGAACAGCATCAGGTCGTCGTACAGGTGATAGCCGTCGTGCAGGGTGCGGATCAGGATCCAGTCGGCCCAGCGCACGGACCTCTGGCAGGTCCAGGCGCCCTGCGACAGCACCAGGTGGTCGCGGCCGTCGTCCGCCCCGGCCCGGAGGCTCGCGGCGAAGGATTGGCCGTCCCAGGCGCGCGGGACCGTCTCGCCGAGGAGCTCCAGCAGGGTGGCGGTGACGTCGATCTGGTAGTGGAAGGCCCGCCGGCGGCCGGCCCCCAGGCCCGGCCACTTCAGGATCATCGGCACGCGGGTGGTGAACTGGTCGGCGGTCTGGTGGTCGCCGTAGACGTTGAGCTCGCCCAGGGTCTCGCCGTGGTCGGACGAGATCATGACCGCCACTTCGTCGCGCACGCCGAGCTCGTCCAGCAGCGCCATCAGCCGGCCGACGTAGTCGTCGGCGACGAGGACGCCGGTGTCGTAGCCGTCGATCATCCGCCGCACCCCGGCCAGGTCGGGGATCTGCTGCGGCTGGCGCGGCCAGCGGGCCGCGGCGTCGGGCTTCGGCGCGAAGCCGTTGCACTCCTGGGCCGAGTGCGGCCCCGCCTCGCTCCAGTGGCGCGCGCGGACGTCCTCCGTCAGCCACGCCGGCAGGGGCTCGCCCGCGAACGGCTCGCCGTAGGCGGGGGCGGCGCGGTAGGGCGTGTGCGGGTCCCACATGTGCACGTGCAGGAACCAGTCGTCCGCGGCGCCGCGGCGCCTCAGCCAGTCGGCGGCGATGGCGAACACCTCGTCGGCGGTCTCCAGGCCGTACTTGCCGACGTTCAGGGCCTCGTCGAAGCCCGCGTACCAGTGGAAGGCCGAGTGGCGCTGGGCGAACGACGAGACGCTGACGGTGCGCAGCCCCGCGCGCTTCAGCCGGGTCGGGAAGCTGTCGATCTGCAGGCGCGACCAGAACCCGCGGTCCGGTCCGCCGATCACCGGGTCGGCGTCGACGCCGCCGTGGTTGACCACCCCGTTGCGGATGCCGAAGCGGCCGGTCAGCAGCGCCGTGCGGCTGGGCAGGCAGGGCGTGTCGGAGGCGTGCACGTTCTCGAACACCAGGGCGCCGGCGGCGATCGCGTCGATATTCGGGCTGGTCCCCCGCGGATAGCCGTAGCAGCCGAGGTGGTCGGGCCGCAGGGTGTCGATGTCGATGTACAAGAGGCGCATGCGGCGGGCCCTTCGGAACCGGGGATCCGGCGCCGGTCAGCGGACCTTCAGCGCCAGCACGATCAGCAGGGCCGACAGGCCCAGGTGCAGCAGCATGAAGCGCACCAGCACCTGGCTGTTCGACCACCCGAGCACCTTGCGGCAATGGTCGTGCAAGGGGAAGCGCACCTGGGCGAAGACCTTGATGCGGAAGAAGCGCAGGAGGGCGACCTTGGCGAGGCCCGTGGCCCCGTTGGCCACGATCACCGAGCCCACCAGCAGCAGGAACAGCGGGTTGTTGGTGGCCACCACCAGCATGCCGATGAGAAGGCCCAGCGGCCGCGAGCCGGAGTCACCCATCAGCACCACGCTCGGCGGGGCGTTGTACCAGAGGTAGGCGGCGACGCAGCCGACCATCAGGAAGGCCATGATCGCCCAGTTGGCGCCTTCGCGATTGACCGGAATGGCCAGGTGCTGGGCCACCACCTCGTTGCCGATCACGGTGTAGAGCAGGCCGCCCAGGATGATGATCGCGGTGGCGGTCAGGCTGCCCGAGACGCCGTCGACCCCGTCCGAGCAGTTGGTGGCGTTGATCGACAGCCAGATGAGGCCGGTCGCCAGGGGGATCGACAGCCATGGCCCGAGGGTGACCAGCCCCTTCCAGCCGGGCAGCCAGATGGTGGTCGGGCCGAACCCGCAGATGACGGCCGCGGCCGCCAGGGCGATGAACAGGTCGAACACAGCCAGCTGGTACTCGGAGAACCCGCCGCGCCGGTCGTCGAAGTAGCCGACCACCAGGGCGGCCAGCATCATCGGCAGGGTGCGCAGGCACTGGGCGCTCCAGGGGATGAACACCACCGAGGCCAGCAGGAAGACGCCGACGAAGATCACCCCGGCCCCGACCGGCTTGCCCACGCTCTGCTCGGCCTGGACCGCGAAGGCCCTTCCCCTGTCCACCGGCAGCAGGCCCCAGAGCCGCGGCAGGGCGATCCAGGTCGCGAGCGCGCAGGTGGCGAACCCGACCCCGGCCAGGAAGAAGAAGGAATCGAACAGCCGCAGCGGTCCGAACGCATCGCCGAACAGCGTATGAAGCCAACTCAGCATGCGGACATCCGGCGTTTCGAGGGGGAGGCCCCCGTCTTAGCAAGCGCGCCCGAGTCGCAGGAAGCGCCGCCGCCGGTCAGTCGCCGCCGACGAGGTCGCGGCGGGCCTTCTCCAGCTCCTCGGCGTAGCGGCGCGTGGCGTAGCTCTCCGAAAGGGTGCCCAGCACGTCCTTGCGGTCGTCGAGCACGGCCAGCTCGTCGCTTTCGGCGCGGTCGAAGACCTTCATGATCTCCTTGATGTCCATGGCGGGGCTCAGCCAGTGGGCCTGGTTGATCATCATCTCGCCGACCAGCCCCTCACCGTCCTCGTCGGCGTAGACCGCCGCCGCCGGGACGAAGCCGGCGTAGCGGCCCTCCGGGTCGAGGGCGATCACTCGCTTGGTCGAGCCGAGCGGGAAGCGGCGGCGGAACTCCGACAGCGGGGCCGAGGCGGCGATGGTCGGCACGTCGGCGCGCATCATGCGCCCGGCCGTCAGGGTGCGCAGCCAGCCGACGTCATGGGCGCTGCGGATGGTCTCGCCGCGCAGGTGCAGCCGCCAGGTCGAGAACGAGTAGCCGAAGGTCTCGCGCACCAGCACGGCGGCGACCAGGGAGGCGGTCAGGGTCGCGGCGGTGAGGCCGAAGTCGCCGGTCGTCTCCAGCACCAGGAAGCTCATCGTGAAGGGCCCGCCGATGATGGCGACGGCCAGCGCCCCCATGCCGACGAGGGCGCCGGCGAGGCCGTCGATGCCGGTCTGGGCCCCCGCGGCTTCCAGGCCCAGGGCGAACAGCCGCCCCAGCAGCGAGCCGAGGTACAGGGACGCGAAGAACAGGCCGCCGCGGTAGCCGAAGCCCAGCGAGATCACCGAGGCCATGGCCTTGGCGGCGATCAGGAACATCAGGGCGCTGATGACGAGGTTGCGCTCCAGGTCGACGTGCATGGCGCCGTGACCGGCCGAGAGCACCTCGGGCGTCATCAGCGCCAGCCCGCCCAGCAGCAGGCCGCCGACGGCCGGCCGCACGGCCCTGGGGCCGGGAACCAGGCTGGCCACCCGCTCGGTCCAGGCCACCAGCCGCATCAGGCCGACGGCGAAGATGGCGCAGATCAGGCCTAGGCCGGCGAAGAGGACGTACTGCGCCACGCCCAGGGCGACGGTGGCGTGCGCGTGGATCACGAGCGGATCGACGTGCAGCAGCCGGGTCATGAGCGCGCCGGCGAGGGCCGCGGCCGCGACGGGCGCCAGGTTCGACACCGTGTACGAGCCGATCACCACCTCGAAGGCGTAGAAGGCGCCGGTCAGCGGCGCGCCGAACGCGGCGGCGATGGCCGCGCCGGCGCCGGCCCCCACGAAGGTGCGCATGTCGCTGCGGCGCAGGTTCAGCGCGCCGCCGGTGAGCGAGGCCAGCGCCCCGCCCATCTGGGCGTAGGCGGCCTCCAGCCCGACCGAAGCGCCGAAGCCGTTGGAGATGATCGTCTGCAGCCCCACGAACAGGCTGTCGCGCATCGACATGCGCCCGCCGTGCAGGGCGTTGGCCTCGACCGGGTCGACGGTGGTTCCGGGCCGCCGGCGCAGCCAGAGCCAGGTCACGACGCCCAGCAGCAGGCCGCCGAGCGGCAGGACGGCCGCCTTCGCCGGCGGGATCGAGCCGATGGCGCTGAGGCGCTCGTCGAAGCTGATGCCGAACAGCAGGTACTGCAGCCCGTGCGCCATGGCGCTGATCGCCAGAGCAGCCAGGCCGGAGACGGCGCCGACCAGGGTGGCGACGAGCACCAGCCACAGTTCCGAGGCGCGGATCTCGCCGCGCAGGAAGGCCAGCGTCTCCAGGATCACACGCGGCAGGCGCACGCGGCGCCGGCGGCGAGGCGCCACGACAGGTTCTTCGAGGTCTTCCTGCGCGCTCATGCGGCCACGATGCGCTCCTGGCCGCAGTAGATCTCATGGCCGTCGGCTCGCGCCAGGGCGACCAGGGTCATGCCGGCGGCTTTCGCCTTGCGGATGGCGAGGGCGGTCGGGGCCGAGACCGCGACCAGCACGGCGACGCCGGCCGCGGCGGCCTTCTCGACCATCTCGTAGGAACATCGGCTGGTCACGACCACGAAGGCTTGGACCGGATCGAGCCCGGCCCGCAGTCCCGCGCCGATGACCTTGTCGAGGGCGTTGTGGCGGCCGACATCCTCGCGCACCAGGGCGACCTCGCCGTCGGCCAGCGCCCAGGCTGCGGCGTGCGTCGCGCGCGTAAGGCGGCCCAGCGGCTGGCCGGCCTCCATCGCCGCCACCGCGCGCTGGATCGCGGCGTGGGTGATCCTGGGGCCCGGCCCCACCGGCGTCACCGGGCGCATCGCCTGCTGCAGGGTCTCGACGCCGCAAAGACCGCAGCTGGAGCGCGCCTCCAGCGTGCGCCGGCGCGTCTGGGCCAAGGCGTCGCCCGCTCCCGGCGCCAGCAGCACGTCGGCGATCAGGCCCTCGTCGGCGACCTGGACGGCGATCTGTTCGATGTCGGCGAACCGCGCCACGCGCTCGGTGACCGTGAAGCCGACGGCCAGGTCCTCGACGTCGGCAGGGGTCGCCATGACCACGACGTAGGGGCGGCTGTCGTAGGCGAGGCCGACCGCGGCCTCCTCCGGAGCCGGACGCTCGAGCGCCTGCGGCGCGCCGGCCTCGCGCCAGGCCTCGGCGGCGAGGCGGACGGCGGTGGCGGGCGGTTCGGGCATCGGCGGGTCGCGACCTTCGCGCCGGGTCGGGGACGCCGGCGTCTTCGAAGCCTTCGCATGGCCCCAACCGCCGCCCGATGCAACCATGTCGCAGCTTCGGCATGGCGCCTTCGTTGCCCTCGGGCGCGGGCGCCTCTAGTGATCGTCGGGGGCGCAATCCCGGCGTCGGGCGAGACGCGGCCGTCTGTCGGGCCGTGGCGAAAGACCGGGAACGGAAGACTCAAGGGGCGGCATGGCTTCGGCGCAGGACATCGAGAACCGCATCCCGATCACGGGCGCGATGATCCTGGCGACGCTAATGAACACGCTCGACTCGACCATCGCCAACGTCGCCCCGCCGCACATCCAGGGCAGCGTCTCGGCGTCCCAGGACCAGATCACCTGGGTGCTGACCTCCTACATCCTGGCCACGGCGATCATGACGCCGCTGTCGGGCTGGCTGTCGCAGAAGATCGGCCGCAAGCGGATGTTCCTCCTGTCGATCGCCGGCTTCACCATCGCCTCGATGCTGTGCGGCATCGCCACCAGCCTGCCCGAGATCGTGCTCTTCCGCTTCGTCCAGGGCATCGCCGGGGCGTCGATGATGCCGATGAGCCAGAACGTCATGCTCGACATCTTCCCGCAGGCGCAGATCCCGCAGGTGATGAGCATCTGGAGCATGGCGGTGATCATGGGGCCGATCACCGGTCCGGCGCTCGGCGGGTGGCTGACCGAGAACTACAGCTGGCGCTGGGTCTTCTACATCAACGTGCCGATCGGCCTGCTCGCCTTCGTCGGCCTCTACCTGTTCATGGACCACGACGCCGGCGGGCGGCAGAGACCGTTCGACTTCCTGGGCTTTGGCGCCCTGGTGGTGTTCGTCGTCAGCCTGCAGCTGATGATCGACCGCGGCCCCAGCCAGGACTGGTGGGACTCCAAGGAGATCTGGTGGGAGGGCGCGATCGCCCTGGCCGGCCTGTGGGTGTTCGTGTTCCAGACGATGACGGCCGAGCACCCGTTCTTCCACCGCGACCTGGCCAAGGACAGAAACTTCGTCGGCACCACGATCTTCGGCTTCTTCGTCGGGGCCCTGCTGTTCTCGATCTCGGCCCTGATCCCGTCGATGATGCAGAACCTGATGGGCTATTCGGTGCTCGAGAGCGGCTACGCCAGCATGCCGCGCGGGGTCGGCTCGTTCGTGGCCTTCCTGATGGTCCCGTTCCTGATCCAGAGGATCGGCGCGCGGCAGGTGCTGATCTGCGGTCTGATCGTGAGCGTGCTTGCGATCTGGAAGATGACCCAGTTCGACTTGTCGATGACCGCCGCGCCGATCATGGAATCGGGGCTGTTGCAGGGGTTCGGCACCGGCCTGCTGTTCGCGCCCCTGACCACCCTCGCCTACGTCACGCTCGATCCGTCGCACCGCACCGAAGGCACCATCGTCTCGACCATGGCCCGCAGCCTCGGCTCCAGCATCGGCATCTCGATGATGCAGGCCAACCTGATCAACCAGAGCGTCCTCGCCCACGCCCGCTTCACCGAGCACATCCAGCCCCAGGACCCCCTCGTGCGCGCCGCCCTGCCCGCGGCGATGGATCCGTCGACCAGCTTCGGCGCCCAGATCCTGAACGGCGAGATCACCCGCCAGGGCGCCATGGTCGGCTACACCGGCACCTTCGCCCTGATCCTGCTGGTGGTGTTCGGCCTCTTCCCCCTGCTGCTGACCCTGCGCCCGCCGCCGCGCCAGGTCGTGCACGAGCTGGAGATCACCGCGGACTGAGGGGTCAGCCGCAGACCGCCGCCGGCGTCCGACCATCGGTCACCTGGGCGATCGCGGCGACCAGCCGGTCCAGCTGGATCGGCTTGGCGACGACGCCGTCCATGCCGGCGGCGCGGTATTCGGCCTCCTGGTGCGCCATGGCGTTGGCGGTGAGGGCGACGATGGGCGTGCGCGGCGAGCCCAGGCGCCTTTCGTCGTCGCGGATGCGGCCGGCGGCCGTCGGGCCGTCCATGACCGGCATCTGCACGTCCATCAGGATCACGTCCCAGGGCGCCTGACGCGCCGCCTCGACGGCCGCGGCGCCGTCGCCGACGATGCGCAGCTCGACGCCGAGCTGGTCCATCAGCGTGCGCAGGACCAGCTGGTTCATCGGGTTGTCCTCGGCGGCGAGGACGCGCAGGCCGCTGGCGGTCGCCGGCTCCGGCGCGGGCGCGGCGGGCGCGGGCGCCGTGGCGCGCGGCAGCGACAGGCGGGCGGTGAAGGTCGAGCCCCGGCCCGGCGCGGTGACCACGCGGACGTCGCCGCCCATCAGGGTGGCCAGGTCGCGGCAGATGGCCAGGCCCAGGCCCGAGCCGCCGAACCGCCGCGTGGTGGTCGCGTCCGCCTGGACGAACTTCCCGAACAGCGCCTCGACCCGTTCGAGCGGGATTCCCGGGCCGGTATCCCGGACCGCCAGGGTGAGGCGCTCGCCGTCATGGTCGGCGCGCACGGAGACTGCGCCGGCCTCGGTGAACTTCACGGCGTTGGAGACCAGGTTGTGCAGGATCTGGCGCACCCGGATCGGGT
>DASZQQ010000386.1:0-29085 GCA_035549595.1 Caulobacteraceae bacterium | reverse complement strand
GCGCCAGAAGTCGGCGTAGCTGTAGCTCCGGCCGTTGTACGCGATGGCAAGCTGGTCGGGGATCTCGACGGCGGCGGCGTGAATCTGGTCGAGGACGTACACGGCGACTCCGCACTGCGCTGGCGACGGCCGGTTGGACGGTCGCCGCCCGGATCGCACAACGGCTCTTATGCTCAGATCGAGCAGTCGGGTGCCCTGTGGCGTTTCACCGCCGGCTGAAACGCCAGGGGGGCGCCGATGGGCTATGGTCATGCCCAGGAGGTCTCGATGGACGCCAACATCGCCGTGCCCGCCGCCCTGATCGGCGACCCGACCCGCGCCGCCCTGCTGAACACCCTGCTGGACGGCCGCCCGCGCCCGTCCGGCGAGCTCGCCCGGGCCGCCTGCGTCACGCCGCAGGCCGCCAGCAACCACCTGGCGCGTCTCGCCGAGGCCGGACTGGTGACGGCCGAGGCGCGTGGGCGCCATCGCCTCTATCGTCTCGCCGGACCCGACGTGGCCGCGGCGCTGGAGGCCCTCGCCCGCATCGCCCCGCCGGTGAAGGCCCTGCATCCGCCGCTCACGCGCCAGGCCCGGTCCTTACGCGATGCGCGCAGCTGCTACGATCACCTCGCCGGCCGCGTCGGCGTCGCCGTCGCCGAGGCGCTGCAGGCGCGCGGGCTGATCGCCCTGCCGGACGCCGGGGCCGAACAGTTCGAGGTCACGCCGCAGGGCCGGGCCTGGTTCGAGGCCTTCGGCGTCGACCTGACGCCGGTCGCCCGCCCCCTCGCGCGCTCTTGCATCGACTGGACGGAGCGTCGCCCGCACCTGGCCGGCGCGCTCGGCGCGCGCCTGCTGACGCGTCTTCTCGCCCTCGGCTGGGTCGCCCGCGTCGAGGGCACGCGCGGCCTTCGCCTGACGGCCGCCGGCGACAAGGGCCTGCGCGAGGCCCTGGGCGTGGACCTGAATGCGGAGAAGGCCGCGGCGTAAGTGGGGACACACACGACCCCCACAGGTGCTGCGAACCTAATCGCGAAAGAGGGGGTCGTGTGTGTCCCCACTTACCCTAAAGCGCCAGGTCGCCGCTCAGCATCGCTTCGGCCATGGCGCAGTGCATGGCGATGCCGCGGGCCATGACGCGCTCGTCCAGGACCATCTTGTTGGAGTGCAGCGCGCAGCAGGTGCGGAAGTCGCCGCCCTCCGGCGCGGCGCCCAGGAAGGCCATGGCCCCCGGCGCCCTCTGCAGCACGTAGGAGAAGTCCTCGGCCCCCATCATCGGGTGGGCCATGGTGATCCAGCCGTGCTCGCCGAACAGGGCCCTGGCCGTGCGCGCGGCCAGTTCGGTCACCCGGCCGTCGCAGACCGTGACCGGGAAGCCGTGCTCGATCTCGACCTCGGCCTTGGCGCCGTGGGCGGCGGCGATGTTCTCGGCGACGCGGCGGATGCCCTCGTGCGCCAGGGTGCGGCCGCGCTCGGAGAGGGTGCGCACCGTGCCCCAGAGGCGCGCGGTCTCGGGGATGACGTTGTCGGTGGTGCCGCCCTCGATGCGGGCGATGGTGATCACGGCCGGGTCGACGACGCCGATGCGGCGCGTGACCATGGTCTGCAAGGCCGTGACGATCTCGCAGGCGATCGGGATCGGGTCGAGCGCGTCGTGCGGCATCGAGGCGTGGCCGCCCTTGCCCAGCACCTTGATGCGGATCTTGTCCGACGAGGCCAGCAGCGGCCCGGTGCGCCCGGCGAAGACGCCGGTGGGCATGTTCGGCGAGATGTGCAGGGCGAAGCAGGCGTCGGGGATCGGGTCGATCAGGCCGTCCTCGAGCATGAACCGGGCCCCGTGGTGACCCTCCTCGCCCGGCTGGAACATGAACATCACCGTGCCGGGCAGGCGCTCGCGCTCGGCGCAGAGGGCGCGGGCGGCGCCGGCCAGCATCGCCACGTGGGTGTCGTGGCCGCAGGCGTGCATCGCCCCCTCGTTCTGGGAGGCGTATTCGAGCTCGGTGTCCTCGACCAGCGGCAGGGCGTCCATGTCGCCGCGCAGCAGCACCGTGCGGCCGTTGGCGGGGCCGCGCAGGATGGCGACGACGCCGGTGGTCGACGGTCCCTCGCGGATCTCCAGCGGCAGGCCGGCGAGCGCCGCCTTCACCTTGGCCGTGGTGCGCGGCAGGTCGAGGCCCAGCTCCGGATCGGCGTGGATCGCGCGGCGCAGGGCGATGGCGTCGCCCAGCAGGGCCTCGCCGGCGGCGATCCAGGTGTCGGTCTCGAAGCTGACGGCGTTCATGGCGGTCTCGTCGAAGGCGGTGGGGGAAAGGGCGCACCTTGCCTTTCGCGGGGCGGCGAAGTCCACGGCTTTCGCTTTGGCGGAGGATGAGGCTATTACCCCGGGTCATGACCCGCGCACGCCCCCGCTTCCACCTCGCCTTCCCGGTGCGGGACCTGGCCGAGGCGCGGTCGTTCTACGGCGGGCTGCTGGGCTGCCCGGAGGGCCGCTCGGCCCCCGACTGGATCGACTTCGACCTGCACGGCCACCAGATCGTCGCCCACCTGGCCCCGCCCGAGGCCGCCGCCCCCACCAACGCCGTCGACGGCGAGCAGGTGCCGGTGCGCCACTTCGGCGTCATCCTCGACATGGCCGCCTGGACGGCCCTGGCCGAGCGGCTGAAGGCGGCCGGCGTGACGTTCCTGATCGAGCCGCAGATCCGCTTCGCCGGCCAGCCCGGCGAGCAGGCCACGCTCTTCTTCCTGGACCCTTCCGGCAACGCCCTGGAATTCAAGGCCTTCGCCGACGACTCCATGGTGTTTGCCACATGATCCTGACCCCGCGCGACGTCATCAGCGCCGCCGACCGCCTGATCGGTCACGCCGTCGTCACCCCGGTGCTGGAAAGCCCGGCCCTGAACGAGCGCGTCGGCGGGCGCGTGCTGATGAAGGCCGAGACCCTGCAGCGGGTCGGGGCCTTCAAGTTCCGCGGCGCCTACAACCGCCTCTCCCGTCTCTCCGACGCCGAGCGCGAGCGCGGGGTGGTCGCCTTCTCGTCCGGCAACCACGCCCAGGGCGTGGCGCTGGCGGCGAAGATGCTGGGCATGCCGGCGACCATCGTCATGCCGCAGGACGCCCCGGCGGTGAAGGTCGAGGCCACGCGGGCCTACGGCGCCGACATCCGCTTCTACGACCGCATGAAGGACGACCGCGAGGCGCTCGCCCAGACCGTGGCCGACGCCCTGGGCGCCGTCGTCGTGCCGGCCTTCGACGACCCCTACATCATCGCCGGCCAGGGGACGGTGGGGCTCGAACTCGCGCAGCAGGCCCGCGCGCTCGGCGTCAGCCTGGACCTCGTCGTCGGGCCGATCGGCGGCGGCGGCCTCATGGCCGGGGTCTCCACCGTGATCCGCGCCCGCTCGCCCGACGCCGAGATCTGGGGCGTCGAGCCGGACAAGTTCGACGACACGCGCCGCTCCCTGGAAGCCGGCGAGCGCGTGACCGCCCCGTTCACCGGCCGCTCGATGTGCGACGCCCTGGAATCGCCGATGCCGGGCAAGCTGACCTTCCCGGTGCTGCAGCAGAACCTGAAGGGCGTCGTCACCGTCAGCGACGCCGACGTCGCCGAGGCGATGCGCTACGCCTTCTCCACCCTGAAGCTGGTGACCGAACCGGGCGGCGTCGTCGCCCTGGCCGCCCTGCTCAGCGGCAAGCTCGACCTCGCGGGCCGGACAGCGGCGATCCTGCTCTCCGGCGGCAACGTCGACCCGGTCCTCTTCGCCAAGGTCATCGCCGGCGAGGTCTGAACCTCCCTCCCCCTCCGTGGGGAGGGACCGCGAAGCGAAGCTTCGCAGGGTGGGGGAGTCCGCCGCGGCCCTGGCGCCAGCCGGCTTGCGTCGCGCCGGCGTCGCACCGCCCCACCCTGGCCGCTTCGCGGCCTTTCCCTCCCCAGAAGGGGAGGGAGGAGCTCAGAGCCTTCTGTAAGACGTCGGCGGGCCGGCGCGGGCGATGGCGTCGGCCAGGGGTTCGACGGTGACCGCCATGCGGTGGGCGTTGGCGTGCAGCAGGCGCTCGGCGTCCGCCATCAGGCCCACGTGGTCGGTCCAGAACACCAGGTCGCCACGCGCGAGCCGCTCAGGCGCCACGTCGGCGCCGAGGGCCGCCTGCTGGTCGTTGTCCCGGGGACAGGCCAGGCCGCAGGCGTAGAGCGCCTGCTGCACCAGTCCCGAGCAGTCGATGCCCAGGCTGTCGCGGCCGCCCCACAGGTAGGGGGCGCCAAGGAAGCGCTCGGCCACGGCGACCGGGTCGGATTCGAACTCGTGGAACGTCGCCAGGTGCGTGCGCGGTATCCAGCCGGTTCCGGCGACGTGGGCGAAGGCCCCGCGCTCCTCCTCGACCGACACCAGGGCGTTCATCGACAAGGGGCCGAACGCGGGGGCGCGGATCTCGGGCGTTGCGAAGGCGTAGGTGCGCAGCGCCCGGACCCGGTGCGTCGCGACCGCGCCGCGCTCGCCCAGCGCCGCCTCGGCGACGAAGCCGACGTAGCCGTCGCGGCGCGCCTGGCCCCAGGCGAAGCCGTCGTTCATCTCCAGCACGTCGAACAGTTCGCCGAACAGCAGCTGGTCGTCCTGCTCGGCCGCCGCGTCCGGCGCCCGCCGCAGCGGCGCGACGGGGACGACGACCTGCCGGGCCTCGGTCTGCGCGAAGGCCTCCGCGCGCACCACGCCCTCCAGCTCGACCCGCGCGAGGTCGGGGCGGGCCAGGGTGAGGCGCGCGTCGAGGCTCATGCGAAGCGCGCACTGAGCATGGCGAACAGCGCCCGGATCGCCTGCGCCTCGGCGCCGGCCGGCCAGCCGGGCCGGTTGCGCGGATTCCAGGCGAAGATGTCGAGGTGGACCCAGGCGCCCGCCGTCGGGGCGAAGCGCCTCAGGAACAGCGCCGCGGTCACCGAGCCCGCCTGGGCCCAGCCGTCCGGGTCGTTCTTCACGTCGGCGATGTCGCTGTCGAGCGAGGTCTCGTAGCCGTCCCAGAGCGGCATCCGCCACAAGGGGTCGCCGACCCGGCGCGAGGCGGCGTCGATGTCGGCCGCCAGGGCGTCGTCGGCGGTGTAGAAGGGGATCACCTCGGGCCCCAGCGCCACGCGGGCGGCGCCCGTCAGGGTAGCCATGTCGATGGTGATCGCCGGCTCCAGCTCGGCGGCCCTGGCCAGGGCGTCGGCGAGGATCAGGCGGCCTTCGGCGTCGGTGTTGCCGACCTCGATCGAAAGGCCCTTGCGCGAGGCGAGCACGTCGCCCGGCCGCATGGCGTCGCCGGCGATGGCGTTCTCGACCGCCGGGACCAGCACCACCAGGCGCACCGGCAGGCCGGCGGCCATGATCATGCGCCCCAGCGCCAGGGCGTGGGCGGCGCCGCCCATGTCCTTCTTCATCAGCCGCATGCCGGCCGAAGGCTTGATGTCGAGGCCGCCGGTGTCGAACACCACGCCCTTGCCGACCACCGCCACCAGCGGCGCCCCGGCCTTGCCCCAGCTGATCTCGATCATCCGCGGCGCGCGGGCCTCCACCGCCGCGCGGCCCACGGCGTGCACGGCCGGGTAGTTGGCCTCCAGCAGCGCCTCGCCCGCGACCACCTCGATCTTGGCCCCGAAGGCCTCGGCGATCTCGCGCGCGATGGTCTCGATCTGCAGCGGACCCATGTCGTTGGCGGGCGTGTTGACCATGTCGCGCGCCAGGGCCAGGGCGTGCGCCGCCGCGCGCACCCTGGCGACGTCGCAGCCCTCGGGGGCGACCAGGCGCGGCTGCGGCTCGCCGCGCTTCTGCTTGTAGCGGTCGAAACGGTAGGTCCCCATCGCCCAGGCGAGGGCCGCGTCGTCGGCGTCGATCCCGTCCGGCAGGTCGGCGAAGGCGTAGGCGCCGCCGGGCGGGACCCTGGCCGGGATCGCGCGCAGCGTCTGCGCCGGAGCGCCGGCGCCGAGCCCGAACAGCACCTCCGCCGCCGTCCCGTCCTCGGCCGGGACCACCGCCGCCTGGCCGGGCTTGGCGGTGAACTTGGCGAGCGCCGCCGCGGCCCTCGCCGCCGGCGACAGGGTGGGGGCCAGGGCCTCCCACGCCTCGGCCCGGACCAGACGCACCGGCGCGACCGGCCCCTCGACGCTCTCGACGATGATTTCGGACAAGACTGGCGCCTCCGTGGCCCGGAATTATGCTTAACGCTTCCTTTAAGGCTAGGCGCGGAGTCTTGGCTCCTCAGCCCCAGCCTCGATTCGAGCCATGTGTCTCAAGCCGGTCCTCGCCGCAACCGCCCTCGGTCTCGTCTGGTTCGCCCAGGCCTCCGCCGCGCCGGCGCCAGCCCCCGTCGCCACCCCGATGGGAACGCCGGCGAGCATGGCGCCCGCGCAGGGCGCCGCGGGGCCCGCGCCGATGCAGATGGTCGCAGGCGCCCAGGCCCCGGCTCCGACGGCGCCGGCCATGCCGACGCGTGAGCAGCGCATCGAGGCCGACCGCCTCGATCCGCTCGGACGCGCCGCCTTCTGGGCCCACGTGGTCGACCTGGACAGCCGCGATCTCGAGGCCGGGGTCAAGCTGGCCAAGGCGCTGCGCGAGCTGAACCGGCTCGACGAGGCGGTCGCCGCCTGCGAGCGCGTGCTGGTCATCGAACCGGCCAACGTCGAGGCCCTGCTCGAGGAAGCCCGCGCCCGGATCGCCCAGAACCAGGGCTTCTTCGCCATCGAACCGGCCGAGCGCGCCGCCGCCGCGGCCCCGCGCGACTGGCGCGCGCCCTCGCTGCTGGCCATCGCCCTGGAGCAGGCGCAGCGGGACGACGAGGCCCTGGCCCAGCACCAGAAGGCCCTGGCGCTCGCCCCCAACAACCCGGCGGCGATATCGAATCTGGCCATGTTCTACGCTGTCCACGGACGGTCCGCCGACGCCGAGACCCTGCTTCGGAGGGCGGCGGCCATGCCGACGGCGACGGCGCAGATCCGCCAGAACCTCGCCTTGATCCTGGGTCTGGAGGGCAAGGTCGACGAGGCCGAGCAGCTCGCCCGCCGGGATCTGCCCCCGGCCGAGGTGGCCAACAACGTGGCCTATCTGAAGGCGGCCTCGACGCCGACCACAGACCATTCCTGGACCGCGCTGCAGAGCGCGCCCTGACCGTCAAACCCCTGATCCACAGTCGTTTTCGCCGGCCGCGCCAGCGCGCTCGGCCGGCGAAACTGATTCGCGGCAAGCGGGAACCCACGCTGCCGCTTGTGCGTTGAGGCGACGTTCGCGCCCGCTTGGGCGTGAACGCGAGGCGGCATGGAGGGGGGTCACACCGACATACGACCATCGGCCGACCCGACCGACGCGCGCAATCTCCAGACGCGGCGCCGGCGGTTGAGGTTACCGGAATCCTAAGCGCCGTTTGGCCTTGGCGGCGCCAGAAAGGCGCCCAGAAGCCCTACAGCCAAGTTGATCGAACAACGAGATATTGTATAGCGTCTGGACCTGTCGCACCGGAGCGGCGAATTGTCGGACAGTGTGTCGCACGCGACACTTTCGCTGCTATAGAGGCTTGATATAACGCTGCTCGGTCGATCGATCGCCGCAGAGGGCAAGGAAGGACTTGGTATGAAACTAAAACTCCTGGCTGGAGCCGCCCTGGCCGCCATGTTCGGGGCGTCCGCCGCCTCGGCGCAGGACACCGGGTGGTACGGGGCTATCGATATCGGCTGGCACTCCGCCAGCGCCCTGAAGACCAATTCGGCGGTCAACGCCCCCGACGGTCTGCCCTACCACCTTCACTTCGGCAGCGACGACTCCTGGGCCGGTTTCGCCCGCGTCGGCTACCGTGTGTCCCCGCACCTGCGGCTGGAGCTCGAAGGCGGCTACCGCCCCGGCAACGTCAACCAGGTCTGGGACGGCGCCACCCGCACCGTCACCGGCATCTGCGACCCGACCAGCGCCTCGGGCAGCTGCCTGAACCCGGGCGGCAAGCTCGAGTCCTGGTCGCTGATGGGCAACCTGCTCGTCGACCTGATGCCCGACTCCACGATCGATCCGTTCATCGGCGGCGGCCTCGGCGTGAACCACGTCAAGCTGCGCACCGGCGGCCGCATGGTCGGGGCCGGCGCCGTGCCGATCTCGCCGCTGCAGAACCTGGCCATCGACGACTCCGACACCAAGTTCGCGTGGCAAGGCATCGCCGGCGTCTCCTGGAAGGCGACGGACCAGCTGAACGTCGACCTGACCTACCGCTACATCTCCGGCCAGCGGGTCAACTTCAACACCCAGGGCTCGATCCCGGCCGGCCTGCAGCCGGGCTTCATCGACGGCGTCTACCGCGACAACTCGGTGACGCTGGGCCTGCGGTACACCTTCTCGGCGCCGCCGCCGCCGCCGCCGCCTCCCCCGCCGCCGCCGCCGCCTCCCCCGCCGCCGCCGCCTCCTCCTCCGCCTCCCCCGCCGCCGCCTCCGCCGCCGGTGTACGAGGCCAAGGACTTCATCGTGTACTTCCCGTTCGATCAGTACGTGCTGACGCCGGAAGCGCAGTCGGTGGTCCAGGAAGCGGCCAAGTACTCGCTGGACGGCCACGCGACGAAGGAGATCATCGTCGGCCACACCGACACCTCGGGTTCGGTGGCCTACAACATGCGGCTCTCCGAGCGCCGGGCGAAGGCCACCGCCGACGCCATGGTCAGCCTGGGCGTCCCGGCCGACACCCTGGACGTGAGCTGGAAGGGCAAGTCCGAGCCGGCCGTCCAGACGGGCGACGGCGTGAAGGAGCCCCTGAACCGCCGCGCGACGATCCACGTTCAGTTCTGATCGTCACCGCGTTCGTGAATACGGAGGGCCCGGTCGCAAGACCGGGCCCTTTGTCTTTCCGCCCATGACCTTCGTCTATCGCCGCATCCACGTGTCCGGCGCCGCGGGCTCAGGCAAGTCCACCGTGGCGGCGGCCCTGGCCGAGCGCTGGGACGCCCTGCACGTGGACGCCGACGCGCTCATGTGGCTGCCGTCGGATCCGCCGTTCGCGAAGCGGCGCGACCCGGACGAACGCGACCGCATGTTCCTGGACGCCGTCGACGGCGCCGAACGCTGGGTGTTCTCCCGTTCGCTCCTGCGATGGGGCGAGCGCCTGACGCCGCTGTTCGACCTGGTGGTCTATCTGGACCTTCCCGCCGACGTGCGCCTGGCCCGCCTCGAAGCGCGCGAGCGCGCCCGCCACGGCGCAGCCATCGAGCCCGGCGGCGTGCTTCACGGCTCCCATCGCAGCCTGATGACCCTGCAGAGCGGCTACGAGAGCGGCGAGACTCCCGTGGCCAACCGGGCGAACGCCCTGGCCTGGCTCGCAGGTCTTGCCTGTCCGGTGATCCGGATCGAAGGGGCGCCAACCCTCGAGGAGAGCCTGGCGATCGTCGAACGGGCCTGAGCCCTGGGGCGGGTCGAGGCAAAACGGGAGCGGGCTTTCCGCCCGCGCCCGCGCCTCAGCCGGCGAGGATCGTCCACACTCCCAGCACCGCGAACGCCACCGCCGCCAGGGTCCGCATCAGCTTCAGCGGCAGGCGCGTGGCCGCCAGCTCGCCCAGGAACACGGCCGGGCCGTCGGCCAGCATCATGCCGAGCGTCGTGCCGGCCGCCACGAAGCCGATCTCGTGGAAGCGCGCGCCCAGCGCCGCCGTCGCGATCTGGGTCTTGTCGCCCATCTCGACGAAGAAGAAGGCCACCGCCGTGGTGACGAAGATCGAGCCGCCGCCGCGCTCCTTGGGCTGCTCGTCCTCCTCCATCTTGTCCGGCACGAGGGTCCAGGCGGCGAAGGCGATGAAAGCCAGGCCCAGGACCCAGTGCACCCAGGGTCCCTTCAGGTAGCTGCCGGCCACGGCGCCGACGCTGGCGGCCAGCAGGTGGTTGGCCACGGTCGCGACCAGGATGCCCAGAAGGATCGGCACGGCGCGGCGGTAGCGCGCGGCCAGCATGATCGCCAGCAGCTGGGTCTTGTCGCCGATCTCGGCGAGGGCCACGAGGCCGGCGGAGATGAGGAAGGCTTCCATGCCGATTCGGGTCCGTCAGGCTGCTGGCGCGGCCGTGGCGGACCCGGGCGCTGTTCCCCTCGTGGGTCGGGAGGCCTTAAGGGGGGACCCGACCCCGTGGCAAGGCTTGAAGGCCGCCCGCGGACGAACTGACGCGCAATTGTCACAGTCTCGTGAGGAGGCCGGCGGTCCATCCCTTGCCACGCCTTGGCTGGCTTGGACCGGACCAGGGCGTTAACCTTGGCTTAATGAAAAAACCGCCCGGGCGCCGCCCGGCGCCCGTTGACGCTCTGGCAACCATGTGTCCCCATATTCTGGGCTTAGGGGGCGCTTCGCCCACAACATATAGGGGGTATCGGGGGTCGAGGGGGCCTTCGAACCGTCTGACAGTTCACAGGTTTTGGGGACATGATGGGTGAGGCAAAGCGTGACGAAGTGTTCGGACCGGCCGCGTCGGGGGCGCCGCGAGTCGCCGAGCGACCGAAGCTGCAGCTGGTCCGCAAGGTCGAGATCGACCGCAGCCGCGACGCGCTTCTGACCGACTTCGGCAAGACCACGCTCGAGGACCGCTACCTGCTTCCCGGCGAGTCCTACCAGGACATGTTCGCGCGCGTCGCCACGGCCTTCGCCGACGACGCCGAGCACGCCCAGCGCATCTACGACTACATCTCCCAGCTCTGGTTCATGCCGGCGACGCCGGTGCTGTCGAACGGCGGCGCCAACCGCGGCCTGCCGATTTCCTGCTTCCTCAACTCGGTCGGCGATTCGCTCGAAAGCATCGTCGGCACCTGGAACCAGAACGTCTGGCTGGCCGCCAACGGCGGCGGCATCGGCACCTACTGGGGCGGCGTGCGCTCGATCGGCGAGAAGGTGAAGGGCGCGGGCCAGACCAGCGGCATCATCCCCTTCATCCGCGTGATGGACAGCCTGACGCTGGCGATCAGCCAGGGCTCGCTGCGCCGCGGCTCGGCCGCGGTCTACGTCGACATCCACCACCCCGAGATCGAGGAGTTCCTCGAGATCCGCAAACCCTCGGGCGACTTCAACCGCAAGTCCCTGAACCTGCACCACGGCATCTCGATCACCGACGAGTTCATGGAGGCGGTGCGCGACGGCGTGAAGTTCGGCCTGCGCTCGCCCAAGACCGGCGAGGTCGTGCGCGAGGTCGACGCCCGGAACCTTTGGCAGAAGGTGCTGGAGCTGCGCCTGCAGACCGGCGAGCCCTACCTGATCTTCTCCGACACCGTGAACCGGTCGATGCCGCAGCACCAGCGCGAGCTGGGCCTGAAGGTGCGCCAGTCGAACCTGTGCTCGGAGATCATGCTGCACTCCGGCCCCGACCACCTGGGCCGCGAGCGCACCGCCGTCTGCTGCCTGTCGAGCGTCAACGCCGAGATGTTCCTGGAGTGGCGCGACCACCCGACGTTCATCGAGGACGTCATGCGCTTCCTCGACAACGTGCTGCAGGACTTCATCGACCGCGCTCCGCCGGAGATGCAGCCGGCCGCCTACGCCGCCTGGCGCGAGCGCTCGGTGGGCCTGGGCCTGATGGGCTTCCACTCGTTCCTGCAGGCCCAGAACGTGCCGTTCGAGAGCGCGCTCGCCAAGAGCTGGAACATGCGCCTCTTCAAGCACCTGCGCCGCCAGTGCGACGCCGCCAGCCGCGTGCTGGCCGAGGAGCGCGGCGCCTGCCCGGACGCGGCCGAGCGCGGCGTCATGGAGCGCTTCAGCCACAAGCTGGCGATCGCGCCGACCGCCTCGATCTCGATCATCTGCGGCGGCACCAGCGCCGGCATCGAGCCGATCCCGGCCAACATCTACACGCACAAGACCCTGTCGGGCTCGTTCGCGGTCAAGAACCCCTACCTGGAGCGCCTGCTCGACCAGAAGGGCCAGAACACCGACGTGGTGTGGAACTCGATCCTCGAGAACGAGGGTTCGGTGCAGCACCTCGACTTCCTGACCCAGGACGAGAAGGACGTCTACAAGACCGCCTTCGAACTGGACCAGCGCTGGATCGTCGAACTGGCGGCCGACCGTACGCCCGAGGTCTGCCAGTCGCAGTCGGTGAACATCTTCCTGCCCGGCGACGTCGACAAGTGGGACCTGCACATGCTGCACTGGCAGGCGTGGGAGCGGGGCGTGAAGAGCCTCTACTACCTGCGCTCCAAGTCCGTGCAGCGGGCCGCCTTCGCCGGCGCCGAGACCGCCGCCGAGAGCGTCGAACGCGCCGCCGCCGCCCGCACCGACTACGACGAGTGCCTGGCCTGCCAGTAGGCTGAGACCTCCTGCTCTTCCCCCATGCATGTGGGGGAAGAGAAGTCAGGCCGCCGCCTGCTCCGGGAACAGGCCCAGAATCCCCGCCTCCGTCGCGGCGCATAGGCCGCGCTCGGTGATCAGACCCGTCACCAGCCGTGCGGGGGTCACGTCGAACGCCGGATTGGCGGCCGGACTGCCCGGAGCCGCGACCTGGATCTCGACGATCTCGCCCGACGGCAGGGCGCCGCGCATGCGCGTGACCTCGGCCGCCGATCGCTCCTCGATCGGGATCTCGCGCACGCCGTCGCGCAGGGTCCAGTCGATCGTCGACGACGGGACGGCGACGTGGAACGGCACGGCGTTGTCCCTCGCCGCCAGAGCCTTCAGATAGGTGCCGATCTTGTTGGCCGCGTCGCCGGTGCGCGTGACCCGGTCGGCCCCCGTGATCACGAGATCGACCTCGCCATGCTGCATCAGGTGCCCGCCGGCGTTGTCGGCGATGACCGTATGGGCGATCCCCTGCTGGCCGAGTTCGAAGGCGGTGAGCGCAGCGCCCTGGTTCCGGGGGCTGGTCTCGTCGACCCAGACGTGGACGTCGATCCCGCGCTCGGCCGCGACATAGACGGGCGCCAGGGCCGTGCCCCAGTCGACCGTCGCCAGCCAGCCCGCATTGCAGTGGGTCAGCACGTTCACGCGACCGGGCTTGCGAGCCGCGACCGCCTCGATCAGCGCCGCGCCGTGCTCGCCGATGGACCGGCACATGGCCACGTCCTCGTCGGCGATACCTTGCGCCTCCGCCGCGGCGCGCACCGCGCGCTCCGAAGCCGGCAGCGGCGCCACCAGCGCCCGCACCCGCTCCAGCGCCCAGGCGAGGTTTACCGCCGTCGGCCGCGAGGCCGCCAGCACCCGGACCGCCTCGGCGAGGCCGGCGTCGGAGGCGTCCGCGCGCAGGGCCAGCGCCAGACCCCACGCCGCCGTCGCCCCGATGAGGGGGGCGCCGCGCACCAGCATGTCGGCGATCGCCCGCCGGGCGTCCTCGAGATCGGTCAGGCGAACGACCTCCACCGCATGCGGCAGCCTGGTCTGGTCGAGGATCTCCACCGCCCCGTCGGCGGCGGGCCAGATGGTGCGGGTCGGGCGGCCATGGATCAGCATGGCGCTGTGCTAGCAGGGCCGGGCCGGCTGGGCGAGCCTGGCCGCCAGGGCCTTGAAGCGCGGGTCTTTCTTGCGGGCCATGATCTCCGCGGCGGTCTGGCCGTCCGGCCCGGCAATGTCGCCCCGCGCGCCGTGGCCGGCCAGCATCTCGAACGCCTCGATCGGGCTGTCCTTCTTCAGCATCATGTGCAGCGGCGTCTGGCCCTTGCCGTTGGGCCGGTTCACGTCGGCGCCGTGACGGGCGAGAGCGTCCACGCCCTTCCATTTGCTCCACCCCACGGCGCCCTGCAGCGGCGTCTCGCCGGGAACCGAGGCGTCGTCCACGTCAGCGCCGTAGCGGATCAGGAGGTCGATCGCCTCGACGTCGTCGTTCCAGCAGGCGGCGAACAGGGCGTAGTTGGGGTCGGCGCCCCGCTTCAGGATGTGCTCGGCCAGCGCCGGGTTGCGCCCCCGGCTGACGCAGAACCAGACCGGCGTCGCCTTCCAGGCGCCCTCGGTGAAGGCGTGGTCGGCAAGGTCGACGCCCCGCGCCAGCACGACGTCGGCGGTCCGGATCGAGGCTGCGGGATCGCGGCCCTTCAGCTCGGTGGCGCAGGTCAGGTGCAGCCAGTTGCGCCCCCGCTTGTCGCGCACGCCGGCCAGCGCCGGCCTGGCGGCCAGCCCGGCATCGACGGCGGCCCAGTCGAAGGCCTTCACCGCCGCCGTGAGCGCCGTCTTCGACGTCACCCTTCCCAGCCCTCCTCGAACGGGAACCGCTCGGCCCAGAATGACGCCAGGCGCGGCTCGGCGTCCACCCGGCGGACCACCTCGCTCATCTTCGGCGCGACGGCGTAGAAGCGCCGGCGCCTCGGCGTCCAGCGCGAGACCACGGCGACGTAGAGGTCGAGCACGGTCAGTTCGTCGCCCAGAATGTGGCGGCCGGGGCGGACCTGGGCGTCCATGATCCCCCAGCATTCGGCGATACGGTCGGCGGTGCGCTGTTCGATCACCGCCTCGGCCGCCGCGTCGGCGGCGAGACGCGAGGGGACGTCGCGCACCCAGAACATCGAATAGATCGACGCCGGGATGAAGGTCATCCAGCGCAGGAACTGGGCCCGGCGCGGATCGTCCGGCGTGGGCGCGAGGCGGCTTTCGGGGTGGCGGTCGGCCAGCCAGATCAGGATCGCAGCGCTTTCGGTCATCAGCTGCCCGTCCGGGAGGACGAGCGCGGGCACCTGGCGCATGGGGTTGGTCCGGCCGACCTTTTCGGCGAGTTCGGCGCTCGTCCAGGGCGCGGCCTCCTCGACGCGGAACGGAATTCCGAGCAGGCTGAGAGCCGCCTCGACGGGCACCGAGCCGGAGCCCGCCGCGCCGTGGACCACGATGGTGTCTGCCATGGATTATCCCCTGCCAATTCACAACATGTTGGGTCGGCGCGTTAACTCGCCGCTAGATATTGCGGTTCGAAGCTGTAGCCTCTGGAACGCTAACCCGCCGCCGCGCGATTCGATGTCAGGATGCCCATGACCGCCAACGTCCGCTCCCTGCCCGGCCTCCTCACGCCGTCCTTCGCCTACAAGCCGTTCCGCTATCCATGGGCCTACGACTTCTGGAAGCGCCAGCAGCAGGTGCACTGGATGCCCGAGGAGGTGCCGCTCGGCGAGGACTGCAAGGACTGGGCGGCCAAGCTGAACGACAAGGAGCGCAACCTCCTCACCCAGATCTTCCGCTTCTTCACCCAGTCGGACGTCGAGGTGAACGACAACTACATGGAGCGCTACGGGCGGGTGTTCAAACCGACTGAGGTGAAGATGATGCTGGCGGCGTTCTCCAACATGGAGACCATCCACATCGCCGCCTACGCCCTGCTGCTCGAGACCATCGGCATGCCGGAGAGCGAGTTCTCCGCCTTCCTCGAATACGAGGCGCTGAAGGCCAAGCACGACTACATGCAGCAGTTCGGCGTCGACTCGAACGCCGACATCGCCCGCACGCTGGCCATGTTCGGCGGCTTCACCGAGGGGCTGCAGCTGTTCGCCAGCTTCGCCATGCTGATGAACTTCCCGCGCTTCAACAAGATGAAGGGCATGGGCCAGATCGTCAGCTGGTCGGTGCGCGACGAGAGCCTGCACTGCGAGGGGATCGTCAAGCTGTACCACGCCTTCAACGCCGAGACGAAGGCGGTGACCAAGGCGGTGGCGGACGACATCGTCGACTGCTGCAAGACCGTGGTGGGCCTGGAGGACCGCTTCATCGACCTGGCCTTCGAGGCCGGCGAGGTGCAGGGCATGAACCCCACCGACATCAAGCAGTACATCCGCTTCATCGCCGACTGGCGCCTGCGCCAGCTGGCCCTGCCCGAGGTCTACGGGGTCAAGGAAAATCCCCTGCCCTGGCTGCAGAGCTTGCTCTCCGGCGTCGAGCACGCGAATTTCTTCGAAGCGCGGGCCACGGAGTATTCCAAGGCCGCGACCAAGGGATCCTGGCACGGGGCGGAAGGCGTCTGGGCGGAATTCGACAAGATGATGGAAAGGCGCCAGGACCAGCCGGCGCACTAGACGCGACCGCCGTGGCGGCCGTCGCCGGCGCCGTCGCGCCCGCGCTCTGGCTGCGCCGCTCCCTGGCCGAGAACGGCCTTCTGGCCGGGCTGATGGCCGCCTATGTCGGCGTCTGCACGATCCTGGCGGCCCAGGCGCACGTCGCCTTCTCGCTCGGCATCTACAAGGGCCTGTGGCTGGGGGCCGCGATCGCGGTCGCCGCGGTCGCCGTGTTCCGGGCGAAGCTGCCGGCTGCCTGGCGGCTGCCGGAACGCTTCGTGCTCGCCGCGCCGGTGCTGCTGGTCGGACCGGCCTTCTTCTCGGCCTTCACCTCGATGAAGTCCGGCATCGCCCACTTCCACCCCTACGACTGGGATCCGATCCTCGCCGCCTGGGACCGTCGCCTGCTCGGCGACGACGCCTGGCGCCTGCTTCAGCCGGCCTTCGACAAGCCGCCGGTGACCTTCCTGCTGAGCGTGCTCTACAGCGCCTGGCATCCGGCCATGGTGCTGATCTTCGGCGGCCTGGTGTTCAGCCTCGGCAATCCGCGCCTGCGCGCCCAGGCCCTGATCGCCCTCGTCGGCGCCTGGACGCTGCTCGGCACCTGGGCGGCCACCTTGCTCGCCTCCGTCGGCCCCTGCTTCGCCGGCCCCCTCAGGCTCGGCGACGGCGCCGCCTTCGCGGCCCAGGCGGCCTATCTGCGCCAGGCCGACCAGGCGCTGCCGATCTGGGAGTTCGCCGAACAGGGCCGCCTGCTGTCGGCCGAGGCCATGGGGACGCCGATCATCGGTTCGGGAATCTCGGCCATGCCGTCGATGCACATCGCCGTGGCCATGCTGATGATGCTGGTCGGCTGGCGCTCGTCGCGGCTCGCGGGCGTGATCGGCACGGCCTACCTCGCCGTCATCGTCGTCGCCTCGATCCACCTCGGCTGGCACTACGCGGTCGACGGCCTCGCCGCCATGGCCGGCGCCGGCGCGATCTGGTGGGTCAGCGGCCAGGTGGCGAAACGGATCGCGCCCTGACCCTCCCTCTCTAGCCCGCCGCCTCGGTCGGCGGACCCAGCTGCTTCTCCCACTTGCCGACCACCGCCGCGGCGACGGAGTTGCCGACCACGTTGGTGGCGCTGCGGCCCATGTCGAGCAGGTGGTCGACGCCTAGGATCAGGGTGATGCCGGCCTCGGGCAGCTTGAAGAAGGTCAGGGTGGCCAGGATCACCACCAGGGAGGCGCGCGGCACGCCGGCCATGCCCTTGGACGTCACCATCAGCAGCAGCAGCATGGTGATCTGCTGCCCGACCGACATCGGGATGCCGTACACCTGGGCGATGAACAGGGTCGCGAAGGTGCAGTACATCATCGAGCCGTCGAGGTTGAACGAGTACCCGAGCGGCAGCACGAAGCTGACGATGCGGCGCGACAATCCGAAGCGCTGCAATGCCTCCAGGAGGCGCGGATAGGCCGCCTCGGACGACGCCGTCGAGAAGGCCAGCAGCCCCGGCCGCCAGGCCGCCGCCACCAGCGGCCCGACCCGCCGGCCGATCACCAGGAAGCCGGCCAGGACCAGCACGCCCCAGAGGATGCCCATCGACAGGTAGAAGCCGCCGACGAACCTGGCGTAGGTGGCGATGATCGCCACGCCCTGCACCGCCACCGTCGAGGCCAGGGCGGCGAAGATCGCCAGAGGGGCCAGGCGCATCACGTAGCCGGTAACCTTCAGCATGATCGCCGCGGCCTCCTCGACGAGGCTCAGCACCGCCGGCGCCTTGGGCTCCAGCGCCGAGACCGCGGTGCCGACGAAGATCGAGAACACCACGATCTGCAGGATCTCGTTCCTCGCCATGGCGTCGAAGATCGAGGTCGGGATCAGGTGGGTCAGGAAGTCCTTGAGCGTGAAGGTGGAGACGTCGACGCCCGTCGGCTTGGCCGTCAGGGGCGGCGGCGTCAGCGACAGGCCCGAGCCCGGCTGCAGCAGGTGCACCATGCCAAGGCCGATCAGCAGCGAGACGATCGAGGCGGAGATGAACCAGGCCATGGTCTTGGCCCCGATCCGCCCGACCGCCGCGGCGTCCTCCATGTGCGCGATGCCCGTGACCAGGGTGGTGAACACCAGTGGGGCGATGATCATCCGGATCAGGCGACGGAAGATGTCGGTGATCAGGGTCAGGTTCGAGGCCACGGTCTTGGCCGTGGCGGCGTCGAGGAACTGGTTGCAGGCCCAGCCCACGGCGACGCCCAGCACCATGCCGGCGACGATGAAGTAGGTGAAGGTGCGGCTCATGCAGGGCTCCGGCGACGCTTTGCCGGCCCTTTGTCGTACGCCCGGCGGTCCGGGTCTATCCGTCCTCCGCGCAACAAGGTTCACCCGTCTAGCGAGTGTCACATCGCTTCGCCTATAACGGCCCATGACTTCGAAGACCGACGCGGCCGCCATCGTCGAGCGGCTGACCGAACGCTACGACGCCGCCGTGGCCGCGCTGCGCAAGGCCCTGAAGCGGTTCATGACCGACGGCGTCGCCCCCGACCCGGTGGCGCGGGCGCAGGGCGCCTTCGCCTATCCGGAGCTGCGCCTGACCTACCGGCCGTCGGGCCCGCCGCCGCGGCTCGCCCGCTCGTTCGCCCGCTTCAGCCAGCCGGGGACTTACGCGACCACGATCACCCGGCCCGCGCTCTTCCGCGACTACCTGATCGAGCAGCTGTCGCTGCTGATCGCCGACTTCGAGGTCGAGGCCGAGGTCGTCGCCTCGAACCAGGAGATCCCGTTCCCCTACGTGCTCGACGGCGCGGCCGACATCGAGCTGGCCGACGTCACCGCCACCGAGATCGCCCGCCACTTCCCGACCACGGAGCTGGCCTTCATCGGCGACGAGATCGCCGACGGCTACTGGGAGCCGATGCTGGAGATGGTGCGGCCGCTGTCGCTGTTCGACGGCCTGCGCACCGACTTCTCGCTGGCGCGCCTGGCGCACTACACCGGCACGCCGGCCGAGCACTGCCAGAGCTATGTGCTCTTCACCAACTACCACCGCTACGTCGACGAGTTCGTGCGCTGGGCCGCCGGCGAGCTGCGCCGCGAGGGCACGCCCTACGAGAGCCTGTCCTGCGTCGGCGGGGTGGTGATCACCAAGGACACGGCCGACCCGGATGCGGCCATCTCCGCGGCCGCCTGGCGGCGGCACCAGATGCCGGCCTACCACCTGACGGCGCCGGGCCGCGAAGGCGTGACCCTGATCAACATCGGCGTCGGCCCGTCCAACGCCAAGACCATCACCGACCACCTGGCGGTGCTGCGGCCCGAGGCCTGGCTGATGATCGGCCACTGCGGCGGCCTGCGCTCGACCCAGACCATCGGCGACTACGTCCTGGCCCACGCCTACCTGCGCGACGACCACGTGCTGGACGACGTGCTGCCGCCGGAGATCCCGATCCCGCCGATCGCCGAGGTCCAGGTGGCGCTGAACCGCGCCGCCGAGACCGTGACCGGCGAGAGCGGCGATGCGCTGAAGGCGCGGCTGCGCACCGGCACCGTGGTCACCACCGACGACCGCAACTGGGAACTGCGCTATTCCAAGAGCGCCCTGCGCTTCAACCAGTCGCGGGCGGTGGCGATCGACATGGAAAGCGCCACCATCGCCGCCCAGGGCTACCGCTTCCGCACCCCCTACGGCACGCTGCTGTGCGTCTCCGACAAGCCGCTGCACGGCGAGATCAAACTGCCCGGCCAGGCCAACGCCTTCTACGAGCGCGCGATCAGCCAGCACCTGCGCATCGGCATCGCCACCATGGACCTGCTGCGCCAGGAAGGCCCGCGCCTGCACTCGCGCAAGCTGCGCAGCTTCGACGAGCCGCCGTTCCGCTGACGCCTCCTATTCCGCTCTTCCTCGCGAGAGCGAGGACCCAGGCGTTTTTTCGGAGAGCGCCGGGCCTGCAGAAAAAGCCTGGGCCCTCGCTCTCGCGAGGGAGAGCGGATTGAAGGGAAGCGCGCCCGAAACCGCCTCCGGCTTCCGCACGATCGTGGTCAGCACGAAGCTCAGCATGATCAGCAGGTACCAGGAGCCGACCTTGCCGAACGGCACCACCGCCCAGCCGTGGCGCTGGCTGGGGTAGACCCAGGCGCTGGCAAAGGTGCCGAGGTTCTCGGCGATCCAGATGAAGAGGGCCACGAGCCCGAAGCCGAGCAGCAGCGGCATGCCCCGCGCCGTGCGGTCGGGCGTGAAGCGGATGACCGCCGGCCCCCAGATCACGACCGAGACGGCGAAGAGGCCCCAGCGGATGTCGGGCCACCAGTGGTGAGTGAAGAAGTTGGCGTAGCTCAGCAGCGCCAGCATCCACGGCGCCCAGGCCGGCGGATAGCGCTCGAAGCGGAACTCGAACAGTCGCCAGCAGCGGGCGATGTAGCTGCCGATCGAGGCGTACATGAAGCCCGAGAACAGCGGCACGCCGCCGATGCGCAGGACATTGGCCTCCGGATAGATCCACGAGCCGTGCGCGGTCTTGAACACCTCCATCGCCGTGCCGACGACGTGGAAGACGAGGATGACCAGCGCCTCCTCCCAGCGCTCCAGCCTGGTCGCCAGCATCAGGACCTGGATCGCCACCGCGGCGACGACGAGAAAGTCGTAGCGGGCGATCGGCGCATGCGCCGGCCAGACGAACTTCGTGCCCAGGATCAGGGCCAGCATCGCGCCGGCGAAGAGGCTGGCCCAGGCCTGCTTCAGGCCGAACAGCAGGAACTCGTAGGCCCAGCCGTGCAGGCGCGAGCGCCCGGCCCAGGGCCGCATGGCCGCGTCGAAGTCGCCGACCCTGGCCTTGATCCAGTCCTTCAGGCTCAAGGGCCGCCCCCGTCACTCACTTTGCGACGCAAAGCTAGCGCGATCCGGCCCGCGGCGCCATAGACGCCGGGCCATGAGCCTCTTCCCCACCGCCCCCGACACCGAGACCCTGGAACGCGGCGACCTGCTCGCGCCGAGCTTCGACGCCAATGGCCTGATCGCGGCGATCTGCCAGCACGCCGAGACCGGCGAGGTGCTGATGGTGGCCTGGATGAACGACGAGGCCCTCAAGGCGACGCTGGATACCGGCTACGCCCACTACTACAGCCGCAAGCGCCGCGAGCTGTGGAAGAAGGGCGAGACCAGCGGCCAGCTGCAGGCCGTGCGCGAGATCCGCGTCGACTGCGACCAGGACGCCGTCCTGGTGAAGGTGATCCCCGGCGGCGACGGCGGCGCCTGCCACGTCGGCTTCCACTCGTGCTTCTACCGCGTGGTCGAGGACGGGGCGCTGAAGGAAGCGCCGTGAGCGCCGCATAGCCTCTGGACCGCGGCGGCCCGCACGGCCTAGCTTCGTGTGGTTGTGTCCGGCCGGGACTCGCGGGGGGGCGGCTCACGAAATGGCTCTGGTCGAGGTCGCCAGGTTCGCGGACCTGACGGAGGCGCACGTCGCCGCAGCTGGCCTGAGGTCGGCGGGCATGCCGGTTCTCGTGCAGAACGCGGACTGGGGCCAGAACGCGTTTCCGATGCAGATCGCCATGGGCGGGTTCCGGGTCTGGACCGCCGAGGAGGACGCCGGCGATGCGCGCGACTTCATCCGCGCGTGCCGGCGCAGCGACCCCGCCGCGGTGGACTGGCCGAGCCACCCCTACGCCCTGCGCGCCTTGCCCCTCGCCCTGGCCGCGCTCTTCCTTCTGTTCGTCACGGGCAACCTCGCCTGGATCCTGGCCGCAGTACGGCGGCGCCCGAGCATCGTCGGCGTCGGCCTGCTGGCGCTGCTGCTGGGCTATGCGCTCTGGGCGTGCGTCCTCGTCTGGCGTATGGCCCGAAGCGCCTGAACAGCTTCAGGGCCCGGTCGCCACATCCGATGCGTCTCACCCCCCGCCAGCGCGCCTCATGGCTCGCGCATCTGTTCAAGGCCGCGACGCAGCAGCACCACCGCGACCTGGAGCCGCTGCTGCGCCCGCTGGTCCCGGCCGACGGCGTGGTGCTGGACGTAGGCGCCCACGCCGGCCAGTTCGCCAAGCTGTTCGCGCGCCTGGCGCCCCGCGGCCAGGTCTGGGCCTTCGAGCCGTCGGCCTACGCCCGCTCGATCCTGGTGCCGGCCCTCGCCCTGAACGGTCTTTCCCGCCGCGTCCACGTCGTGCCGGCCGGCCTCTCCGACGCGCCCGGCGAACTCGTCCTGCACACGCCGCTGAAGCGCACCGGCGCGCTCGGCTTCGGCACGGCGCACCTGGGCGAAGGCGGCGAGGCCCTGGGCGTGCACGACCAGGCGGTGCGACTCCTCACCCTCGACGCCTTTGCCGCCGAGCGAG
Organism: Caulobacteraceae bacterium; assembly: GCA_035549595.1. Taxonomy (GTDB): domain Bacteria; phylum Pseudomonadota; class Alphaproteobacteria; order Caulobacterales; family Caulobacteraceae; genus Acaudatibacter. Next base: position 6,885 of record DASZQQ010000386.1, on the reverse strand, counting down.
GCCTGGACCGGCTCGACGTCATCAAGATCGACATCGAGGGCTGGGAGCTGCGCGCGCTGATGGGGGGCGCAGCCACGCTCGCGCGTTTTCGCCCGGCGATCCTGCTCGAGGCCGACGCCGCCATGCTCGCCCGCGCCGGCGACGACCCCGCCGCCCTGTTCGGCTTCCTGGAAGGCCTCGGTTACCGCCCGTTCAGCGTGCCGGACCGCAGGCCGCTCGACGGCTACAGCGACGCCGACGACTACCTGTTCCTGGCCGCCTGAGGCCCTTCGCCGGGCGGGCGATGAAATCGACTGACCTTCCGCCCGCCAACGCCTATATCCCGGCCGAAGCTGCAACCACCGGAGGGGCGGGATGGCCCAGTACGACGTCGTCATCATCGGAGGCGGGCCGGCCGGCTACAACGCCGGCATCCGCGCCGGCCAGCTGGGCCTGAAGGCGGCGGTGGTCGAGAAGCGCTCGACGCTGGGCGGCACCTGCCTGAACGTCGGCTGCATGCCGTCCAAGGCCCTGCTGCATGCCTCCGAGATGTTCGAGGCCGCGGGCAAGGAGTTCGCCGGCCTCGGCATCGAGACGACGCCAAAGCTGAACCTGCCGGTGATGATGCAGCAGAAGCAGACCTCGGTGGACCAGCTGACCAAGGGCATCGAGTTCCTGTTCAAGAAGAACAAGGTCGACTGGGTGAAGGGCGCCGGCAAGATCGCGGGCCCCGGCAAGGTCGAGGTCACCGCCGAGGACGGGACCGTCACGACGCTGGAGACGGCCAACATCGTCATCGCCACCGGCTCGGAGCCCTCGGGCCTGCCGAGCGTCGCCGTCGACAACGTCCGCATCGTCGATTCCACAGGCGCGCTCTCCCTGCCGGAGGTCCCCAAGAGCCTGATCGTCATCGGAGCCGGCATCATCGGCCTGGAGCTGGGCTCGGTCTGGCGCCGGCTGGGCGCCCAGGTGACGGTGATCGAGTTCCTCGACCGCATCTGCCCGGGCATGGACGCCGAGGTCGCCAAGACCTTTCAGCGGGCGCTGACGAAGCAGGGCATGACCTTCCGCCTCGCCTCCAAGGTCACGGGCGCCAAGGCCTCCAGGAGCGGCGTCGAGGTCAGCGTCGAGCCGGTGGCCGGCGGCGCGGCCGAGACGCTGAAAGCCGACTACGTTCTGCTGGCGATCGGCCGGCGTCCCTACACCGAGGGCCTCGGCCTGGAGAGCGTCGGCGTGACGCCCAATGCCCGCGGGGTTATCGAGACCGACCACTTCCGCACTTCGGCGCAGGGCGTCTGGGCGATCGGCGACGCCACCCCCGGCCCGATGCTGGCGCACAAGGGCGAGGACGAGGCGGTCGCCTGCATCGAGATCATCGCCGGCAAGGCCGGACACGTGAACTACGGCGTCATCCCCTCGGTGGTCTACACCCGGCCCGAGGTGGCCTGGGTCGGCCGCACCGAGGAGGAGCTGAAGGCCGCGGGCGTCGCCTACAAGGCCGGCAAGTTCCCGTTCACCGCCAACAGCCGCGCCAAGATCAACCACGAGACCGAGGGCTTCGTGAAGATCCTGGCCGACGCGGCGACCGACGAGATCCTGGGCGCACACATGATCGGGCCGCAGGTCAGCGAGATGATCGGCGAATACTGCGTGGCCATGGAGTTCCGCGCCGCCAGCGAGGACGTCGCCCGCACCTGCCACCCCCACCCGACCCGCTCCGAAGCCCTGCGCCAGGCCGCCATGGGCGTCGAGGGCTGGACCATGCAGGCCTGAACCCTCCTCGGCGTCCACCGGGCCTCCCAGCGGCCCTCATTGACTGACCACGAACCACACGAACCACACGAACGGGTCCCTGGAGCTGCAGCCTTCGAGAACAGCCTGCGCCGAAGGCGCGTTCGTGTGGTTCGTGTGGTTCGTGGTTCAAAGAAGCAGCGCTTCGCGCCGCCTCAGCCTCTCGGGTGGGCCTTGGCGTAGGCGCTGAGGAGGCCGGCGGCGTCGACGGCGGTGTATTTCTGGGTCGTCGACAGGCTGGCGTGGCCGAGCAGCTCCTGGATCGAGCGCAGGTCGGCGCCGGCGCCCAGGAGGTGGGTGGCGAAGGAGTGGCGCAGGGCGTGCGGCGTCGCCCGTTCAGAAAGCCCCAGGCGTCCGCGAAGGCGCTGCACCGTGGCCTGCACATGCCGCGGCGAGAGCGGGCCGCCGCGGGCGGCGCGGAACAGCGGCTCGCCCGGCTCCAGCACGAACGGCAGCTCGGCGAGGTAGGCGTCCACGGCCGCGCGCACCGCCGGCAGCACCGGCACGACGCGCGTCTTGCCGCCCTTGCCGGTGATCCTGAGCGACGGTCCCAGCGGCGCATCCGAGCGCTTCAGCGACAGGGCCTCGCTGATGCGCAGGCCGCAGCCCCAGAGCAGCGCCAGCACCGCCTCGTCGCGAGCGGCCGCCCATTCGGCGAGGTCGGGATCCTCGCCGGCCTCGGTCAGGAGCCCGCGCGCCTGGTCCTCGCTGACCGGCCGCGGCGCGCCGGGCTTGACCCTGGGGCCACGCACCAGGGCGATGGCCGCGTTCGGCGCGTCGAGGCGCCGGTCGAGGAAGCGGTGGAAGGTGCGGATCGCCGACAGCGCCTGCGACAGCGAGCGCGGCGAGAGCGGCCGCTCGCCGGCCCGGCGCGAAGCGAGATAGGCGCGCAGGTCCGCGGCGGTGACCTCGGTCAGGGTCCGCACCGTCGGGCTCTCGCCCCGGTGCCTCGCCAGGAAGCCGAGGTAGGCGGCCACGCAGCCCTGGTAGGCCTCGAGCGTACGCGGGCTCGCACGGCGCTCGTGCGCCAGGTGCTCCAGCCACTGCTGGAGGGCGTCCTGGGCGGTCAGAGGACCGGCCACCGCTCCGCGGTCCGTTCGACCACGCGCGCGAGGAAGGCGACGAGGTCGGCGCCCATGTCGGCGGTGAAGGCTTTTTCGTCGGCCGAGCCGAAGGCGATCACGCCCTGCCGGGCCGGCTCCCAGATCGCCAGGCGCACGAGGGCGAGGCTGGCGACGTCCGCCGCGCGCTCGCCGAACAGGCCGAGGGCCGTCGGGGCCTGGCCCATCAGGGCCATGTTGCGCGGACCGAAGATGAGGTCGATCTGGCCCTCGACCAGGGGGCGCCAGCCGGCCGGCGTGCGGCCAGGGCCCTCCAGGGCGACGGCGCCAGCCACGAGCCCGAATCGCAGGCGGGCGAGCTCGTCGACGCGGCGGGCGAGGTCGGAATGGTTGCGCGCGTCCAGCAGGTCGACGACCGCGGCGTGGGTCTGGGCCTGGGCGGCGAAGTTCGCGCGCGCGATGGCTTCCAGCTTGCGCCGCTCGGTCGACTCGCGCCGGTGCGCGGCGCTAACGCGGGAGAGGGCCACGGGGCCGAACTCGACGACGTTGGGCGCCGTCGGGCGCACGCCGAGCGACTGCATCAGGTCATGGTCCGTGGTGACGATCTCCGGCCTGGCGCGCAGCACCGCCTTGACCACCTCGAAGGCTTCCTCGCCTAGGTCGGCCACCTCGATCGGCGCCGCCGTCGTCCCCTGATCCATCGCCCGCCCCTCACGATCAGGCGGGTGACAAGACCCGCCCCTAAAGGATCGACTGGCCGGTCTTCGCCCAGTCGCTGAGGAATTGATCAAGCCCCTTTTCGGTTAAGGGGTGCTTGAAGAGCTCGGAAAACACCGCCGGCGGAATGGTCGCGCAGTCGGATCCGGCCAGGGCCGCGGCCTTCACATGGGCCGCCGTGCGCACCGAGGCGGTGAGGATTTCGGTGTCGAAGCCGAAGTTGTCGTAGATCTCGCGGATCTCGCGGATCAGCTCCATGCCGTCGGCGCCGTGATCGTCCAGCCGGCCGACGAACGGCGAGATGTAGGCCGCGCCGGCCTTGGCCGCGAGCAGCGCCTGGACGGCCGAGAAGCACAGGGTGACGTTGACGTTGATGCCCTCGCGGGCCAGCTCGCGCGTCGCCGTCAGGCCATCGCGCGTCAGCGGCAGCTTCACCGCGATGTTCGGCGCGATGCCGGCCAGCTTGCGGCCCTCGGCCAGCATGCCGTCGACCGTGGTCGCCACCGCCTCGGCGCTGACCGGCCCCTCGACGAGGTCGCAAATCTCGGCGATGACCTCCAGCATGGGACGTCCGGACTTGGCGATCAGCGAGGGATTGGTGGTGACCCCGTCCACCAGCCCGGTGGCGGCCAGGTCGCGGATCTGGGCGGTGTCGGTGGAGTCGAGGAAGAGCTGCATCGGAGGCGTCCTGGCGCGAGGTCGGGGCGCCGTCATAGCGGGCGCGGGCCTCGCGCGCAAAGCGGCAGCGGCCGCGAAACGCCGTCGGTCATGCCGCAGTGCGCGCCTGCGCAAGTCCGACAGGGCGTGGGGACATGATCCCTGCCGCAGGCAGGGTTCGTGTCCCCGGTCCAGCTGTAGGGGGACACGCACCTGGCGGTACATGTCCCCGATCGCGGGGGCCCGCGCGTGAGCCGGATCGCCGAAGTGCTGCTGATGGCCGCGCCGCTGCCCGAGCCGTTCGACTACGCCGAGCCCGAGGGCATGACCCTGGCGCCTGGGGATCTGGTCACCGTGCCCCTGGGCCCGCGGACGGTCAGCGGCGTCGTCGTGGCCTTGCGCGACGCGGCCGGCGGCAACCGGCCGCTGAAGCCGGTGGCCGAGCGCGTGGCCGCCGAGGCCCTGCCGCCGAAGACGCTGGAGTTCGTGCTCTGGGCCGCCCGCTACGCCGTCGATTCGGCGGCCTGGCCGGCGGCCATGGCCCTGCGCGGCCTTCGCGCGCCGAAGCCCCGCCCCGAGCGAAAGGTGGTCGCCACCGGCAAGGCGCCAGGGCGCGTCACGCCCGCCCGCACGCGGGTCCTGGAGGCGGCCGAGGCCGGGCCGATGACCGCCGCCGAGCTCGGCCGCGCCGCCGGCGTCTCCTCGGGCGTGGTCAAGGGCCTGATCGACGACGGCGCCCTCGCGCTGGCGGTGATCGAGCCGCCGCCGCCGTTCGGAACGCCCGATCCCGCCCTGCCCGCGCCGCCGCTCAATCCCAGCCAGGCCGCCGCCGCCGAGGCGCTGAAGGCCATGATCGACGAGGGCGGCTTCGGCGCGGCCCTGCTCGACGGCGTCACCGGCTCGGGCAAGACCGAGGTCTATCTCGAGGCCGCCGCCCACGTGCTGGCGGCGGACCCGACGGCCCAGGTCCTGGTCCTGCTGCCCGAGATCGCCCTGACCCAGGCGGTGATCGACCGCTTCGCCGCGCGCTTCGGCGCCCAGCCGGCCGAGTGGCACTCCGGCGTCGCCCCGCCCCGGCGCCGACAGGTCTGGGAGGGCGCCGCCTCGGGCGAGGCGCGGATCGTCGTCGGCGCCCGCTCGGCCCTCTTCCTGCCCTACGCGAACCTTCGCCTCGTCATCGTCGACGAGGAGCACGACGGCTCCTACAAGCAGGAGGACGGCTTCATCTACCAGGCGCGCGACTTCGCGGTCGCTCGGGCCAAGATCGAGGACGCGGCCGTGGTGCTGGCCTCGGCGACCCCGTCGCTGGAGAGCCTCTGGAACGCCGAGCACGGCCGCTATCGGTGGCTGCGGCTCACCGACCGCCACGGCGCGGCGGTCCTGCCCGACGTCTCGCTGATCGACCTGCGCGAAAGCCCGCCCGAGCCCGGCGAGTGGCTGTCGCCGTCCCTGGCGCGGGCGATGGCCGAGACCCTGGCGCGCGGCGAGCAGGCGCTGTTGTTCCTGAACCGGCGCGGCTACGCCCCGCTCGTGCTGTGCAAGGCCTGCGGCGAGAAGCTGAAGTCGCCCGACACCGACAGCTGGCTGGTCGAGCACCGCTACTCCGGGCGCCTGGTCTGTCACCTGACCGGCTTTTCCATGCCCAAGCCCGAGCGCTGCCCGTCGTGCGGGGCGAAGGACAGCCTGGTCTCCATCGGCCCCGGCGTCGAGCGGGTCGAGGAGGAGGCGCGCCGCCGCTTCCCCGAGGCGCGGCTGGCGGTGTTCTCGTCCGACACCGTGCCCGACGCCGCCTCGGCCCGGGCCCTGATCGCGGCCATGGAGGCCGGGGAGATCGACATCCTCGTCGCCACCCAGGGCGCCGCCAAGGGCCACAACTTCCCCGGCCTGACCCTCGTCGGCGTGGTCGACGCCGACCTCGGCCTTCGCGGCGGCGACCTGCGCGCGGCCGAGCGCACCTACCAACTGCTGGCCCAGGTGGCCGGCCGCGCCGGCCGCGCCGACCGGCCGGGGCGGGCCCTGCTGCAGACCTGGACGCCGGAGCACCCGGTGATGCAGGCGCTCGCCGCCGGCGACCGCGACGCCTTCACCGCCGTCGAGATGGCCGAGCGCGAGGCCGCCGGCCTGCCGCCGTTCGGGCGCCTCGCCGCGGTGATCGCCTCGGGTCCCGACCCGAACACGCTGGAGACCTTCGTGCGCGACCTCGCCGCCGCGGCCCCCAACGGCGCCGGCATCGACGTCTTCGGCCCCGCCGACGCGCCCCTGGCCCTGGTGCGAGGGCAAAGGCGCAAGCGCTTCCTGGTCCGCGCCGGCCGCAACGTCGACCTCCAGGCCTACCTCGGCGCCTGGCGCGCCCGGGTCAAAGTCCCCGCCTCCGTCCGCCTCACCCTCGACGTCGACCCCTACAGCTTCCTCTGAGCGGCCCGGGGTTTCAGGAGAAGGGAACCACGAAAGGACACGAAAGACACGAAAGGCGGCGGCTACGGATCAGGGCCGTCAGGCCCTTTCGTGCTTTTCGTGTCTTTTCGTGGTTCGAAAACATTGCGGCGGCTCGCATCAGCCCCGCCGGCTTCAAGGCGAAGCGCGGGGCGGCATGGCCGCCCAATGAAATGTCCACGAACCACACGAACCACACGAACAGGCCGAGCCTGGCTCCGGTCGTCGCGGGTCAACGAACCCGTTC
>DASZQQ010000385.1:0-12103 GCA_035549595.1 Caulobacteraceae bacterium | reverse complement strand
CCTAAGGAAACTGGCCAAACTGACGACCATCCAGGCCGCCCCGGCCCCCGCCTGAGCCGCCCCACCTCCACGCACGCTTCAGCTCAGGCCCAACGGCCGCCTCCCCGACGCCGCCTTCTTCAACACAATCGGTCGAAAGTGGCCGTCGGCGCCATGACCGGAAGCAGACGTTGGCCGGGTTGCCTGCGCGCGTCACTCCTAGACAACGGGGCCTCTGTTGTGACACGTCACTGTCCCACAATCGCGCGCCACATGTTAGATATAGCAACAATAATTCAATCAGTTACGCGGCGCCCCGGGGCGCGCTTCCTCTCCGCCCCCAGGCGCCATTTCTGCCAGCGCCCTGATCCAACTGGACGCCGCGCTTCAAGGAACCACGACGACGACATGTTTTGGCCTCGGGACGTGGGCTAGCAGGACTGGTTGCGCCGGCTTCATGCCCACCGCCTCGATGCGCATGGCGCCGCTTCTGTAGTCGAAGCCCGTGACGTGGAAGCTGACGCCGAACGCTTCAACCTGGCCCTCGCCATGGGCCAGGATCACGCGCCGCGTCGCCGAATAGACCCCTGTACCGGATTTGGGGTCGTCCGCCCGCAGCCACAACTGCACTTCGACGGGCAGATCCGGCCTGTTCGACCTGTAGTCGGACTTCCAGAACAGCGTGATGCGCGAGGACGGGCCGTCGCGGTAGTTCCCCGCGACGTAGCCCACCGTCGTCGGCAATCGAGCCGGCGGCGAATAGGTGACACCGAAGATCGGGCCGTTCGAAACCGCCATGCCGACCGCGTTCATGCCGCTGAAAGCCGCCGTCTGCGCGGCCTCGAAACGTCCATCGCCATCAGCGTCGATCAGGCAAGGCGCTGTCGCGTACACGAGGCCGGACTTGATGGGCGCGCAGAAGACGCCGGGCCTGGTGGACGACCCCATCAGGAGGTATCCCGGGTCCAGGGTCCAGGGCGTCTTGAACCCGACGGCGTTCACGGCCGACAGATCGACGTGATCCTCGAGGCGGACGACCCGTTCGGCCCGGACTATAGCCCCCAGCACCGCGCTGCCCTGCGGCAGCACCCTCGGCTCCGGCGAGATCGGTCCCGCCGGATCCAGCATGAACATCGTGGCCGACACCGGCACGTCGGTCGGCGCCGGTGAAGAGGCGTTGGGCGCCAGCGCGAAGGCCGCCAGGACGAATACCCCTGTCAAAGCGCGGCGCACGTCATTCATGGCGTCCACGGCCTCCCCCTGCCCGTTGGCGACTACCTTGCATTCTTGGCCGGGCGCCAGAAGCGTTTCAATCTCCTTCGTCGTAGCGATCACTTCTGCGTATTGCGAAGATCCCATAGTATCGCCCGGTGCGACCCAGCGGCGGAGGTGGCCCGTGGCCCAGCTTTACCGCGTAATCTTGCCAGTGACCGATATCGAGACGGCTGCGCGGTTCTATGCCGCTGTTCTTGAAGAACCCGGCGAACGCGTCTCTGGGGGCCGTCACTATTTCACCGGCAACGGTGGCGCGGTTCTGGCGTGCTACGAGCCGCTCGCCGATGGGGATCAGATGGGAAGCGGCTGGCGGTTCCACGAAAATCAATACGTCTACTTCTCAGTCGAAGACCTTGAACGCGTCCGACAACTCGCCTTGAAGGCTGGCGCGCATGACGTCACCGATATCGCGAGCATGCCCTGGGGCGAGACCATGTTTTATGCTCTCGATCCCTTCGGAAACCCGATTTCCTTTGTGAAAGCCGGCACCGAATTCACCGGTGTGAGCGCCGGTCCCTGAAGCCCGCCCCGGATTCCGTCAAGGGTCGCGAGAGCCGAAGGGTTGGCCTCCTGCCGGAAGCGGACCTGCCGGCGGACCGACGCTCCACCAGCGCGGCGTCTGAGCCTCAGGCCGCTGGGGTTCAGACCTTAGGACGAAGTCGCTTCAACCCACTGCCGATCTGGCCTATTCAACCGGTAGTGGTCAGAATCGGCTTTTCGTGGACACGTGGCTCTGCGACGGCGGCGCTGGCGGTCGCTCTCGGCGCCGCATCGACGTCGTTCGCCGGAGCCGAGGCCCCTGCCGACCTGTTCCACGGACCTCCGAGGGTAATGGAACAGCCGACGTGGCTCGTGGGCGACTGGCGCATCGGCCGGGGCGGCGCCCTGTGCCAGGCGCTGCAGATCCGCATCGACGACGCAGGGCGGGTTTCCGGCGCCGCCTCCGGCAACATCGACGCGAGCCCCGACGCGCTCGCGTCCTGGACCCTGGATGTAAGCGGCGACGCGACTCGGCTGGTGGCGTCCTTCCGGGACGGGCGCACCGCTGCCTACGCCTACGTCCCGTCGCGGAACCAGGAGTGGGACTTCGTCAATCCCGAGGCGCCGTTCGTGCGGCGGGTGGACCTCGCCCAGGAGGGAGACGAACTCCTCGTGCGTCTGGTCGGGCGCGACGGGAGCATGAGCCAGTTCCGCTACCATCGCGACGAGCAGCACGGCTGCGGCGACTTACAGCCTTAGGGCGTTACCGCCGCCCCTGATTCAGGATCCAGTTCGTGACCGTGTCCAGGGCCCTGGGCGAGATCGTCTCCTCGATGTCGCCGTACTCGCTGGGCGCCCCCGTGCCGGCGGTCTGGAAGAGGTGGTTGAGGCCGGGCAGTTCCTCGACCTCGGCCCTGCGGTCGTCCTTCAGCGCCGCGCGCAGGGCCGGGATGTTCTGATCGGCCGGGACCTGAAGGTCCTTCGAGCCGATCAGGGCCAGCACCGGAATCCGCAGGCGGCGCAGCGCCGGGGCGGGGTCGTACGTCAGGAAGAAGCGGTACCAGGGCGAGGTCAGGGCCGGGAGTTCGGCGTCTATGCGGGCCGGCGGCGCGCCGGCCTCCGCCAGGACCTTGCGCGCGGCCTCGGCGGCCGAGGCCTGGTCCTTCGCCCCCATCACGGCGTCGAGCACCCTGCGCTGCACCGCCGCGCCAGCGGCCACGGCGGCCGGCGGCGCGCCCGAGGCGGCCGCGATCGCCTGGGCCTGGGCCATGATGATCCGATCGCCCGGCACGCCCGAGCCCGCCATCAGCACCACGAACGCCACCTTCGGGTCGCGGCCGGCCACGATCGGCGCGACGATCCCGCCCTCGCTGTGGCCGACGAGGCCGATGCGGCGGTGGTCGATCTCGGGCCGGGTGCGCAGGAACGCCACCCCCGCCTCGGCGTCGGCGGCGAAGTCCTCGCTGGTCGCGCTCCTGTAGTCGCCGGTCGATTGGCCAAGGCCGCGCTTGTCGTAGCGCAGGACGGCGATGCCGTGCCGCGTCAGATGGTCGGCCAGGACCAAGAAGATGGCGTGGCCCAGCACCGTTTCGTTCCGGGTCTGCGGGCCCGAGCCGGCGACCAGGACGACGGCCGGGAACGGCCCCGGCCCCGGCGGCAGGGTCAGGGTCCCGGCGAGGCGCACGTGGGCCGCCGGGCTGTCGTAGGCGACCTCTTCCTCGCGGTAGGGATAGGGCTTGACCGGGGTCTGCGGCCGGTTGCGCACCGGCGCGACGGCCCCCGCCGCGCGCCGGACGAAGGCGAGCGGACGGCCGGACCAGGTTCCTTCCAGCTTCTGGCCGCCCGGCTCCAGGGCCCCGTCGAAGGCGCCCGCCGCGCCACGGACCTGCAGATGCACCCGGCCGTCCTGCAGCGTCAGGTCCGCCGGAAGGCCCATGGCGTTCTGGTCCGGGCTGTCGAAGGTGGCGACGGGCCGTCCCGCATCGTCGCGCACGTGCAGCGTCAGGCGCAGCTTCAGGGCGCCGGTGTCGAGCTCGCCGTCCCAGTCGCCGGCGAGCGGCGCGGCGGGATCGGCGCCCTGCGCCGGGGCCGGCGTGACCGTCGGCGCGCCGAAGGCGCCCACCGGCGCGACGGCCAGCGCGGTCGCCACCGCGGCGATGATCGGCTTGCAGGGCATGGGGTTACTCCTCGTCGCGAACGACGTCGTCCAGGGGCGTGTCCGCGCTCGCGGAGCGGAGCTCGAGGCGGCGATAGAGCCAGTAGGAATAGGCGACCGGGACCAGGGCGGCGGCCACGACCACGGCCAGCATCAGGCGCGGCGCCAGCCCGACGGCGGCGCCCAGGATGAAGACCAGGCCCGCGGCGACGAACAGGCGCCCGGCCAGGCGGTGGGTGCGCGACCAGACCTCGGGACTGGTCAGGGTCCAGGGCGTGCGCACGCCGATGAAGAAGTTGCGCGTGGTCTTGCCCATGACGTTGCCGATCGCCAACAGCACGAGCCCGATCAGGGCCGGCGCGAGCCGGAACCCCGCCGTCGGGACGCCGAAGGCCTGGGCGATCACGAAGGCCATCAGCACCGCCGGGATCGCGACCAGGGCCAGCACGATCAGGTCGAAGGCGCGCGCGAACGGGCTGACGCCGAAGCCGCGCGGCGAGAGCACCGGCAGCAGCCAGCCCAGCGCCGCCATGCCCGCCGCCATCAGCGGATAGACGAACGGCCCCCAGGGCTTGGCGACCCAGCCGTTGGCCCGGCCGTCCAGGCCCCAGTGCGTCGGGATGGCGCCCGGCAGTCGGTCGTAGAGCGCGGCCGCGGCCGCGGCCAGGACCGCCGCGACGGCGAGGCCGGCGATGACGGGAAGACGGGGGCGCATCATGATCCTTGTCCACCTTCGACCCGGAACAGGTCGAGCATCAGGGCGGCGACGTCCTCGAACACGCTGGTGTTCAGCGAATAGACCAGCTGCTGGCCGCGCCGCTCGCACCGCACCAGGTCGGCCGCCTTGAGCACGTTGAAGTGGTGCGACAGCGAGCCCTTGGTCATGTCGAACGCCTCGGCCAGCTCGCCGGCCGGCTTGGAGCCGCCCTGCAGCAGCTTCAGGATCTTGCGCCGGCTGGGATCGGCCAGGGCCTTGAAGACGTCGTGGGTCGCCATGGTATTTTGATATTTTGACGACGTTCAAATGGTCGGTCAAGCGATCTGCTGACACGTCCGGGGTCCGCACGCCCTTCGGTTGCGCCTAGAGTGGCGTCGAGGATCGAAGCCGAGGCCGAAGCATGACCACCCTGAAGGACCGCCCCAACACCGCCCTCCTGGTCGTCGACGTGCAGAATCGCGTCGTCGAGAAGGCGCACGCGCGCGACGCCGTGGTCGCCAACATCGCCGGCCTCGTCGACAGGGCGCGCGAGCAGGGGGCGCCGGTGGTGTGGGTGCGCCATGTCAGCGAGGAACTGCCCCAGGGCGCCGAGCCCTCGCAGATCGTGCCCGAGCTGAAGCCGGGCCCGGCCGAGCCTCTGATCGAGAAGCGCTACGGCGACTCCTTCGAGGACACGACGCTCGAGACCGAACTGGCCCGCCTGCGCGTCGGCAAGCTGGTCGTCGCCGGGGCCCAGACCGACGCCTGCATCCGCGCCACCCTGCACGGCGCCTTCGTGCGCGGCTACGACGTGATCCTGGCCAAGGACGCCCACACCACCGAGGATCTCTCGCAATGGGGCGCCCCGCCCCCCGACCAGGTCATCGCCCACACCAACCTCTACTGGGCCCACGAATCCGCCCCCGGCCGCAAGGCCGCCGCCGCCGCGACCAAGGACATCGACTTCTCGGCAACCTGAGGCGTTGGCTGTTCGCCTGGAAACGCAACGAATACGGCGACGTGGGCACTTTAACGCAGAGGGCGCAGAGAAGACGCGGAGGGCGCAGAGGCGCGCTTCGCGCGCAATTGTTCCAATTCGCCCCTTAGTAGATCCTCCGTCGGCGCGATGACCCCGGGGGCGCCCATGAACGAGAACCAGATCGGCGAAAGGATTTTGGGTTGCGCGCTCCAGGTCCACAAGACCCTGGGACCGGGTCTGTTGGAAGGCGCCTATGAGGCCTGCCTTGCCCACGAGATTCGGAAGGCTGGCCTCGACGTCCTGCGTCAGCCGGTGCTGCCGGTAATCTAAAATGGCGAGCCTATCGAACTCGGCTTTCGCTTGGACCTCCTGGTCGAACAGCTCGTCGTCGTCGAAGTGAAGTCTGTCGAACTCCTGGCTGAAGTGCATCGTGCGCAGCTTCTCAGCTATCTGCGTCTCGGCGGCTATCGCCTCGGCTATCTTCTCAACTTCAACGTCCATCGCCTTCGCGATGGCATCGTGCGCCTCGCTAATGGGCTGTAGCTCCAGCCAACTAGCGCTTCGCGCTCGAGGCCGACGCCTCGACGACAGCACGCTCGAAGCGCCTTGCCCTCTGCGCTCTCTGCGCCTTCTCTGCGCCCTCTGCGTTAAGATGCCCAAGCCTCGACATTCAAAGGTGTCAGCGGCCGGATCTCCGGCGAAGGCTCCGGTTGATCAAGCCGCCGCGGGCGGCGACAATGGCCGCACTTGATCCAACGACATTTCCATAGGGAGCGATTTCGATGGCCGATTTTGGCGGCAATGAATCCCCGGAGCTGGCCGCGTTCCGCGCCGAGGCGCGCGCGTGGCTGGAAGAGAACTACCCCGAGGGCCTGCGCAAGGATCCCGAGGCGGTGACCCGCGCCGTCGGCGGCGAGGGCGGCGGGGCCTCGACGCCCGACGTCGACCTCTGGCGCCAGCGCATCGGCGCCAAGGGCTGGGGCACCCCCACCTGGCCGAAGGAATACGGCGGCGGCGGCCTCTCGCCGGCCGAGGCGCGCGTCCTGGCCCAGGAGATGGCCCGCATCGGCGCGCGCAACCCGATCCAGGGCATGGGCCCGGGCATGTTCGGCTCGACCCTGCTCGAATACGGCACCGAGGCGCAGAAGCTGCGCCACCTGCCGCCGATCTGCCGCGGCGAGCTGCGCTGGTGCCAGGGCTTCTCCGAGCCGGGCGCCGGCTCCGACCTTGCCTCCTTGCAGACCAAGGCCGAGGACAAGGGCGACCACTGGCTGATCAACGGCCAGAAGATCTGGACCTCCGGCGCCCAGTTCGCCGACTGGTGCTTCTGCCTTTGCCGCACCGACAACACCAAGAAGCACGAGGGCATCAGCTTCATCCTGATCCCGATGCACCAGCCGGGCGTCGAGGCCCGCCCGATCAAGATGATCTCGGGCGCCTCGGGCCAGTGCGAGACCTTCTTCACCGACGCCAAGGCGTCGAAGGACGACCTCGTCGGACCGCTGAACGGCGGCTGGTCGGTGGCCAAGCGCCTGCTGCAGCACGAGCGCAACGGCATGGGCAACCGCAGCGGCGGCGGACCCGTCGAGGTCGAGGGCCTGGGCGACGTCGCCAAGCGCTACATCGGCGTCGACTCGACCGGGCGCCTGGCGGACGCGGACCTCAGGAGCCGCATCACCCTGCAGAAGATGGACGAGCAGGCCCTGCGCCTCACCGTCCGGCGCGCCGCCGAGGAGGCGCGCGGCAACGCCAAGGTCAGCGCCGCCACCTCGATCATGAAGAACGTCAGCATGAAGTCGGCCCAGGACCGCTCCGAGCTGATGCTCGAGATCATGGGCGCCCAGGGGCTCGGCTGGGAGGGCGACGCCTTCAAGCCGAACGAGCTCTCCGAAGTGCGCGGCTGGCTGGCCGGCAAGGCGTTCTCGATCTTCGGCGGCACGCACGAGGTGCAGAACAACATCATCTCCAAGCGCATCCTCGGCCTGCCCGACTCGACCTCCGGCGCCTCGAAGTAGGTGCGGCCGGCGCCGTCAGCCTCTTGGCGGCGCCGGGCCAGGTTCGCTATCGGGAGGGCCGTTCAAGACAGGCGTCCCTCCCGTGACCGATCCCATCCTTGGCCCGACCTCGCACACCTTCGTCTCGCAGCGGCTGCGGCTGCACTACGCCGACTGGGGCAATGCGGACGCCCCGCCGCTGATCCTGCTGCACGGCGGGCGCGACCACTGCCGCAACTGGGACTGGGTGGCCCAGGACCTGCGCCGCGACTACCACATCATCGCCCCCGACCTGCGCGGCCATGGCGACAGCGCGGCCTCCCCCAGCGGCGACTATTCGATGTCGGCCTTCGTCTACGACCTGGCCCAGCTGATCCACCAGCAGCGCCTGGCCCCGGTGCGCATCGTCGCCCACTCCCTGGGCGGCGGCATCGCCCTGCGCTACGCCGGGGCCTTCCCCGAGACGGTCGCCAAGCTGGTGGCGATCGAGGGCCTCGGCCCCTCGCCACAGTCGCTCGCCGAGCGCGCCGCCCGGCCCGCCTCCGAGCGCCTGCGCCGCTGGGTCGGCGAGACCCGCCAGCTGGCCGGCCGCATCCCGCGCCGCTACGCCTCCATCGAGGAGGCGTTCGGCCGCATGCAGGGCGAGAACAGGCACCTGACGCCCGAACAGGCCCGCTACCTCACCGTCCACGGCGTCAGCCAGAACGAGGACGGGACCTACAGCTGGAAGTTCGACAACTATGTGCGCTCGTTCTCGCCGGTCGACTTCACGGCCGACGAGCTGAAGGAGCTGTGGGGCAACATCGCCTGTCCGATCCTCTTGGTAAACGGCAAGGAGAGCTGGGCCTCGGACCCCAGGCGTGACGGCCAGATCGGCTTCTTCAGGGACGCCCGCGCCGTCGCCTTCGACAACGCCGGCCACTGGGTCCACCACGACCGCCTCGACGCCTTCCTCGCCGAGGTGCGGGCGTTCCTCTAGACGGGTTCAGCGCCGCGCGAAGGCGAGCAGGGGCTGCAGGTCGCCGGCGTCGGCGGCCTTCAGCGCGGCCCGATAGGCGTCTCGCGCGTCGCCGACCTTGACCAGGTCGGACCGACCCCAGCTGAAGGGCTTGCGGCCCAGGCGCGCGGCCAGGAGGTCGGCGGCGAGGCGCGCGTGCCGGCCGTTGCCGTTCGGGAAGACGTGGATCGCCACCAGCTGGTGGTGGAAGTCGATGGCGATCTCGTCCGGATCGCGCGCGCCCGCCTCGATCTGGGCCTTGGTGTTGCCCAGCAGCTGGTGGAGGTGTTCGCGCAGCGCCCACCAGTCCTCCCGCCCGATGTTGGTGACCACCTTCCGGGGCGCGCCAGCCCAGCGCCACACGTCGCCGAACATGCGCCTGTGCAAGGTCATCAGGTCATCGGCGTCCAGCACGTCGAAGCCACGGCGGCGAGCCCAGCGGAAGCCGGCGGCGATGTTGTCGCGCTCCGCCCGATTGAGGTCGTCGCGGGTGACGATCCAGGTCGGGATCAGCGCCGCGCGATCCTGAGGCGTGAGGACCGTCGCGCCAGGGTCGGCGCGAGCGAGGTCGTCTCCATCCTCAGTCATCGCGCCAGAGATCGCGCGGATCGAGCTCCTCCGCGACGAACCGGCGCAGGCGCTCGTCATCCTCCTCGTCGCCGACCGCCTGGTCCTCCAGCGCCATGGTGTGGCCGACCAGGCCGAGCTCGCGCCGCGCGACCCGCGTGGCGGCGGACGCGTAGGTCTCCTGCAGGGTCCGGCGCGGCACCAGCGCATAGACGACCTCGCAGTCCAGGGCGGCCGCCGCCTTGCGCAGGCTGGAGAGCTGGATCGTGCCGGCCGCTTCCGAGAGCTCCAGGCGTTGGACCGACGGCTGGGAGATGCCCATGCGCCGGCCCAGCTGCTCGGCGGTCATGCCGAGCGCGTCGCGCAGCGCGCGGATCCAGCCGCGGGATGGGGGGCGCCGGGGGGCGTCGCGAAACGGCGCCAGAGCCCGATCGAGGGATCGTCGGGCTTCGGCCGAGGCTTGCCGCCGGTTCATGTCCACATCTCTCAGGCCGAATGCTCCATCCGAGTATACATGCACCAAAAGCTTTTTCGTCGCAACGATAAATACATCCTAGAGCATATTTATCCGACTCTAAAATAGCCTATGGAACATGATAATCCCGATCTCCGCGCTTCCCGACCGAGGTGCGCACGTCTGGCGGGCTAGGGTCTCGACGTCGACGGCCACGGTGGTGTCGACCTCGACCAGCGGTCCAGGCCCGGTCGGGCGCCCCGTTCGTCGCAGACTAAGTCAACAGCAATTGACATGCGATCGCGGCTGGATCACCCTCCAGGCTGAACGATGCCGGCAGGACCCCGCCGATGGGCCGCCCGCGCGCCTGCAGGGAGAGAGACCATGAACATCGCCGTGAAGATCGCGGACTCCGAGGCCGCCGTCGCCGAGGCCCTGGCCACGCCGCTCGACCAGATCAATCCCGGCCGGGTCGACCGCTTCCCCGCCGACACCATCTGGCCGATGTTCGAGCGCCTGCGCCGCGAGGCGCCGGTGCACTACACCGCCGACAGCGAGTACGGGCCCTACTGGTCGGTGACCAAGTGGAACGACATCATGGCGGTCGACACCAACCATGAGGTCTTCTCGTCCGCCGACGGCATCACCCTGGTGAACCAGGAGGCCATGGCCGAGCAGGACAAGGCCTTCGCCGCCATGGGCCGCGAGCGCCGCCGCGGCGGGGCCGGCTTCATCACCATGGACGAGCCCGAACACACCGTGCACCGCAAGGCGGTCAGCCCGACCGTGGCCCCGGCCAACCTCGCCAAGATGGCCCCCCTGGTGCGCGAGCGCGCCGGCGCGATCCTCGATTCCCTGCCGATCGGCCAGGAGTTCGACTGGGTCGACCTGGTGTCGAAGGAACTGACGGCCATGACCCTGGCCACCCTGTTCGACTTCCCGTTCGCCGACCGCCGCAAGCTGACCCACTGGTCGGACATGTTCACCAACCAGCCGGGCCACGGCCCGGTGCAGAGCTGGCAGCACAAGGCCGAGGCCGCGTTCGAGTGCTTCGGCGCCTTCCAGGAGCTGTGGAACCAGCGCGTCAACGCCGAGCCCGGCATCGACCTGATCTCGATGCTGACGCACAACGAGACCACCCGCGCCATGTCGCCCGAGCAGTACCAGGGCACGGTGGTGCTGCTGATCATCGGCGGCAACGACACCACCCGCAACACCATCTCCGGCAGCGTCTACGCGCTGAACAAGAACCCCGATCAGTACGCAAGGCTGCGCGCCAATCCGGGCCTGATCCCGAACATGGTCTCCGAGACCATCCGCTGGCAGACGCCGCTGGCGCACATGGCGCGCGTGGCCACCCAGGACGTCGAACTCGGCGGCAAGACCATCCGCAAGGGCGAGCGCGTCGCCATGTGGTACATCTCGGGCAACCGCGACGAGGACGTGATCGAGAACCCGAACGCCTACGACATCGACCGCGAGCGTCCGCGCCAGCACATGTCGTTCGGCTTCGGCGTCCACCGCTGCGTCGGCAACCGCGTCGCCGAGCTGCAGCTGACCATCATCTGGGAAGAGATCCTCAAGCGCTTCCCCGAGATCCACCTGGTCGGCGAGCCCACCCGCACCTACTCCGCCTTCGTGCACGGCTACGAGACCCTGCCGGTCGTCATTCCCGCGCGCGCTTGACGCGAGGCGCCTGACCTGTAGTCCCTTCCGAGTATGGGCGACACCGCGACCCTGCTTCCCGAGCGCACGGCGCCGCGCAAGCGCGACGCCGAGGCGACGCGCGCGGCCATCCTCGAGGCGGCCAAGGCGCACTTCGCCCGGCTCGGCTACGACCGCGCCGGCCTGCGCGACATCGCCGGCGAGGCGGGCGTCGACGTGGCCCTGATCAAACGCTACTTCGGCGGCAAGGAGGCCCTGTTCCTCGAGGCGCTTCGCGCGTCCTTCCGCCGCGACGGCTTCCGGGACTGGGACCGGACGACCTTCGCGCGCGAGGTGGCCACGACCATGGCCGACAACGCCGACCTGGAGGCCGAGCGCACGCACAGCTTCCAGTTCCTGCTGCGCGCCGCCACCTCGCCCACCACCGCGCCGCTGCTGAACGTCGCCGTCCAGGAGCGCTTCCTCGGCCCCATCCGCGACTGGCTGGGCGGCGAGGACGCCCCCGCCCGCGCGCGGGTCCTGGCGGCGACCTACATCGGCTTCCTCGTCGAGCGCCTGATCCGGGGCCAGCCCCTGGCCGGGCGCGAGCGCGAGGCGTTCATCGACCATGCGGCGGCGGTGTTCAGCGCCACCATCCAACCCCCGCCCTGAGGGCGGGCAAGTCCATCATCGAAGGGAGGAAGCCGCGGCAGCGGCGCCACAGAACATGGCCAGGATCATCTACGTCGAGCACAACGGAACGCGTCACGAGATCGACGTGAAGCCGGGCCTTTCGGTCATGGAAGGCGCGGTGAAGAACAACATCCCGGGCATCGACGCCGACTGCGGCGGCGCCTGCGCCTGCGCCACCTGCCACGTCTA
>DASZQQ010000384.1:0-6893 GCA_035549595.1 Caulobacteraceae bacterium | reverse complement strand
CTCTGCTTTCACCACAGAGGGCACAGAGGACCACGGAGGTCACAGAGGGAGCCCGTTCCTGCGGGCTCTGCGGAGGCTCCTCCCACTGTGTTCCTTTGTGCCCCTCTGTGCCCTCTGTGGTGAAAATAGGGGCCTTGGCCCTCAGTCCCGGCTTTCGCCGGGCGGAGCGCATGGGGGGCTGGCTTCCGGGAAGTGCAGCGACTAAATCCCCCGCACCGTCGCGAAGGGGACCCCATGGTCCAGGCCAAGATCTGCGGATTGTCGACGCCGGAGGCCGTGAAGGCCGCCGCCGACGGCGGCGCGGCCTTCGTCGGCTTCGTGTTCTTCGACAAGAGCCCGCGCTACGTCGCCCCCGAGACCGCCGAGCGCCTGGCCGAGCCCCTGCGCGGCAAGCCGGTCAAGGTCGTGGCGCTGATGGTCGACCCGGACGACGCGGCGGTGGACCTCGCGGCGCGGACCCTGAAGCCCGACCTGATCCAGCTTCACGGCCGCGAGAGCCCGGCGCGGGCGCGGGCGATCGGCGAGCGGGCCGGCTGCGGCCTGATCAAGGTGCTGCCGGTGGCCGAGGCCTCCGACCTCGACCCGGCGCGCGATTTCGACGGCCTCGTCGAGCACCTGATGTTCGACGCCCGCCCGCCCAAGGACGCCGATCGGCCGGGCGGTCACGGCGCGCCGTTCGACTGGACCCTGCTGGCCGGACGCCGGTTCTCGCGCCCGTGGCTGCTGGCCGGGGGCCTCGATCCCTGGAACGTCGCCGACGCCGTGCGGGCCTCGGGCGCCCCGATCGTGGACGTTTCCTCTGGCGTGGAGCGCGGACCCGGACTAAAGGACCCGCCTCTCATCGCAGCCTTCCTGGAAGCCGTGCGTCGCCTCTGACGCCTTGCCGCCGCATCCCGACGTGACCCTGCAGCCAGCCCCCAACGACTATTCGGCCTATCCCGACGCCAACGGGCGTTTCGGCGACTATGGCGGACGCTATGTCCCCGAGACGCTGATGCCGCTGGTGAAGGACCTCGAGGCCGCCTATTTCGCCGCCCGCGACGACGGCGCCTTCCAGGCCGAGCTGGGCCGGTTCCTGACCCACTACGTCGGCCGCCCGAGCCCGCTCTACTACGCCGAGCGGCTGTCGTCCCACTTCGGAGGGGCCAAGGTCTATCTGAAGCGCGAGGAGCTGAACCACACCGGCGCGCACAAGATCAACAACTGCCTCGGCCAGATCCTCGTGGCCATGCGCATGGGCAAGACGCGCATCATCGCCGAGACCGGCGCGGGCCAGCACGGCGTCGCGACGGCCACGGTCTGCGCCCGCTTCGGCCTGCCGTGCGTGGTCTACATGGGCGCCGTCGACGTCGAGCGTCAGGCCCCGAACGTCCTGCGCATGAACCTGCTGGGCGCCGAGGTGCGGCCCGTGACCAGCGGCTCGTCGACCCTGAAGGACGCCATGAACGAGGCCATGCGCGACTGGGTCACCAATGTGCACGACACCTTCTACATCATCGGCTCGGCCGCCGGCCCGCACCCCTATCCGGTGATGGTGCGCGACTTCCAGGCGGTGATCGGCCATGAGTCGCGGACCCAGATCCTGGAGGCCGAAGGGCGCCTGCCCGACGCGCTGATCGCCTGTGTCGGCGGCGGCTCGAACGCGATCGGCCTGTTCCACCCGTTCCTGAACGACGCCGAGGTCAAGATGTACGGCGTCGAGGCGTCCGGCCATGGCATGGACACCGACCAGCACGCCGCGGCCATCAACGGCGGCCGGCCGGGCGTGCTGCACGGCAACAAGACCTACCTGCTGCAGGACCGCGAGGGGCAGATCCTCGAGGCCCATTCGATCTCGGCCGGGCTCGACTATCCGGGCATCGGGCCGGAGCATTCCTTCCTGCACGACGTCGGCCGCGTCACCTACCTGACCGCCACCGACGCCGAGGCCCTCGAGGCCCTGCAGCTGTGCACCCGCCTCGAAGGCATCATCCCGGCGCTGGAGTCCGCCCATGCGCTGGCGCGCCTCGACGAGGTCTGCCGCGAGGTCGGCAAGGGCGGGATCGTCGTGCTCAATCTTTCCGGCCGGGGCGACAAGGACCTCGCCACCGTGGCGGCGCATCTCGGGCGCGCGATTTGAGGGGGCGGACGAGTTGACGGTTTCGCGCATCGACGAACGCTTCGCCGCCCTGAAGCGCGAAGGCCGTGCGGGCTTCGTCGCCTATGTCATGGCCGGCGACCCGGACCTTGAGAAGTCGCTGGAGATCATCAAGGGCCTGCCGGGCGCCGGCGCCGACCTGATCGAGGTCGGCTTCCCGTTCTCCGACCCGATGGCCGAGGGGCCGCCGATCCAGCGCGCCGCCGTGCGCGCGCTGAACGCCGGGACGACCCTGAACAAGACCCTGGACCTCGTCCGCCGCTTCCGCGAGGGCGATGCGGCGACGCCGATCATCCTGATGGGCTACCTGAACATCCTGCTCAGCCACGGCCTGCCCGAGTTCGGCCGCGACGCCGCGGCGGCCGGCGTGGACGGGGTGATCGTGGTGGACTGCCCGCCCGAGGAGGCCGGGCCCCTCGAGGCGGCGCTGGACGCCGCCGACGTCGCCCTGATCCGCCTCGCCTCGCCGACCACCGACGATACGCGCCTGAAGGTGGTCGCCCGTGGCACGCGCGGATTCGTCTACTATATCTCGGTCGCCGGCGTGACCGGGGTGAAGGAGGCGGACGCCGCCGCCGTGGCCCCCGCCGTGGAGCGCGTTCGCCGCGCCTCGGGCCTGCCGGTGGCCGTCGGCTTCGGCATCCGCACGCCCGAAAGGGCCGAGGCGGTGGCCCGCGTGGCCGACGCGGTGGTGGTTGGATCGGCCCTCGTCGACGACGTCGCCGAGGCCATCGCACAGAACCGTGATGCGGCCTCGAAAGTTCTGGAAACGGCGTACAGCCTCGCTAAGGCTGTGCGGTCCGCGCGAGTCAGGAGCAGCTAAACCCGCCCATGGCCTTGGCTGACGACAAGAGAAACAAGCCCGTGCGCAACCCCGTCCCGCCCGCGAACCGCGAACGTGGCGGCTGGCTGGCCAAGATCGCGCCCGGCGTGCGCAAGCTGGTCGCCAAGCGCGACACCCCCGACAATCTGTGGGTCAAGTGCCCCGACACCGGGGAGATGATCTATCGGCCGGACCTCGAGGCTGCGCAGTGGGTCACGCCCGCCGGCCGGCACATGCGCGTGCGTCCGGCGCAGCGGTTCGCCTACACCTTCGACGATGGCAAGTACCGCACCGTGCCGATGCCCAAGGCCCCGGACGATCCGATCGGCTTCGCCTACGGCAAGCCGTACAAGGAAACCCAGGCCAACGCGCGCAAGACCACCGGCGAGGACGACGCCATGGCCTGCGCCGTCGGCGAGATCGGCGGCCAGATGACCGTGGTGCTGGTCCAGGACTTCGCCTTCATGGGCGGATCGCTGGGCGTCGCCGTGGGCGAGGGCTTCCTGGCCGGAGCCGACGAGGCGGTGAAGCTCGGGGTTCCGCTGGTGATCTTCGTCGCCTCGGGCGGCGCGCGGATGCAGGAGGGGGCTCTGTCCCTGATGCAGATGCCGCGCACGACGCTCGCCATCCAGCGCCTGCGGGCCCGCAAGCTGCCGTACATCGTGGTGCTGACCGACCCGACCTACGGCGGCGTGACGGCGTCCTACGCCATGCTGGGTGACGTGCACCTGGCCGAGCCGGGGGCCCAGATCGGCTTTTCCGGCCGGCGCGTGATCGAGGGCACCATCCGCGAGAAGCTGCCCCCCGGGTTCCAGACCGCCGAGTTCCTCGAGGAGCGGGGCGTCGTCGATCGAGTGGTTCCGCGCAAGGAGCTGCCGGCGGTGCTGGGCTCGATCCTGAAGACCCTGATGATGGGGCGGGCCCGCCTTTCCGCCGCCTGATCGTTCCCGGGACCCTGGCGCCATGAAGCCGGACTACGACGCCATCCGCGCGTCCGACGCGACGATCGCGCGCCTGCGGGCCAATCATCCGTCGCTGATCGACCTGTCCACCGGACGCGTCGAGCGGATGCTGGAGGCGCTGGGGCGGCCGCAGGACCGCCTGCCGCCGGTGATCCACGTCGCCGGCACCAACGGCAAGGGCTCGACCACCGCCTATCTGCGCGCCATCGCCGAGGCGGCGGGGCTGAAGGCGCATGTCCTGACCTCGCCGCACCTGGTGCGCTTCGCCGAACGCATCCGCGTCGCCGGACGGCTGGTCACGGAAGACGAGCTCGCCGCCCTCATCGAGGAGGTCGAGGCGGCGCGCCTGGGCGAGCCGATCAGCTTCTTCGAAATTACCACGGCCCTGGCCCTGCACGCCTTCGCCAAGACCCCGGCCGACCTCTGCATCATCGAGGTGGGCTTGGGGGGCCGGTTCGACGCCACCAACGTGTTCGAGGCCCCGGCCGTCAGCGTGATCACGCCGGTTGACTACGACCACCTGGAGATGCTGGGCCCCGAGCTTTCCAAGATCGCCTGGGAAAAGGCCGGGATCATCAAGCGCGGCCGCCCTGTGGTCGTCGCCCGCCAGCTCGCCGAGGCGCTGGAGGTCATCGTCCACGAGGCCGAGACGCTCGACGCGCCGATGATCCTGATGGGGCGCGACATCGACGCCTACGAGGAGCGCGGGCGCCTGGTGGTGCAGCTCGAGGACCGGCTCCTGGACCTGCCGCCGCCCAGCCTCTTCGGCGCGCACCAGTTCGCCAACGCGGGCCTCGCCGTCGCCGCCATAGCGGCGCTGGGCGATCCGCGCATCGACGAGGCCGCCATGGCCGCGGGCGTCGCCTCGGCCGTCTGGCCCGGCCGCTTCCAGCCCCTGACCAAGGGGCCGCTGGCCGAGATGGCCCGCCCGCGCGGCGCCGACCTCTGGCTCGACGGGGCGCACAACCCGCATGCGGGCCGGGCGCTCGCCGACGCGGTGGCCAAGCTGATGGCCCGCGACGGCCGGCCGCTGGCGATGATCGTCGGCATGCTCGGGCGCAAGGACGCCACCGGCTTCTTCCAGGCCTTCCAGGGCGCGCCGGTGACTGTGTTCGTCACCGGCTTCTCGTCCCCCAACGCGACGCCGCCGGAGCTGCTGCTCGAGGCCGCCCAGGCCGCCGGCCTGGACGCCGCGATCGCCGACGGCGTCGAGGACGGCCTGACCCGCGCCCTCGCCGGCGAGGGCCCGCCGCCGCACGTGCTGATCTGCGGCTCGCTGCACTTCGTCGGCGACGTCCTGGCCATGAGCCCGGACACCTGGCCGACCTGACGCCCCCAACGAGCACCATCCTCGGTAGATTCTTCGCCCGGACTCGCCATTCCGCCGCATTGGCCCTAACTAACTGGGGCCAAGAGGGGGGCCTCCGTGGAAGTTTCGCCGAGAATGGGCGCAGCCTTCGGACTCGCCATTCAGTTTCTGGTGGGGGGTCTGTTGTTTGCGGCGCTCGGAAGCGTCGCCGTTGGCCTTCATGTCGGCTTGGTGTTCTGTCATGCACACCAGCTGATGCCCCAGTTCGTCGAATCGGGGATGGCCTTCCTTGAACTCCTGGTCTGGGGTGCCGACGTAGCGTGTTTCACGCTGTTCATCGCCGTGGAGGTCTGGAGCTTCTCTGGTAAGATGATCAAAGAGTTCAGAGGGTGATCCATGGCCCACGCCCATGAAGCCTCAAACGATCGAAAGTCGGTCGTGGTCGACAAGCAGTTCGTCCAAACGCAGGCGACACAGGCCATGGCGCAGTTCTTCCGCCCCATTACGCTAGTGTTCCGGCAGCTTCGGCCCAACAAGTGGGTGGTCGCAAAGCCATCGGAGCCGGGCGTGCACGAAGAGGCGAAATAGCCCCTCTCGCGCCGCAGGGGCCAAGGCTTCCGCTTGCCGAACGTCTTGCTGGCAGCCGCGCCGCCTGTCCCTCCCCCCAACGCGGAGGGAGGGACTTCAGGGTCTACGCCGCCTCGACGCTGACGCCGTTGTCGGCGAGCCATTCGAGGATCTTGCTCTTGGGCTTGGAGCCGACGGTCATGGCCGCCATCTGGCCGCCGCGGAAGACCATCATCGTCGGGATGCCGCGCACGCCGTAGCGGGCGGGGGTCATCGGGCTCTCGTCGATGTCCAGCTTGGCCACCGTCACCTTGCCCGCGAGCTCGTCGGCGATCTGTTCCAGCGCCGGGGCGATCTGCTTGCAGGGGCCGCACCACTCGGCCCAGAAGTCGACCAGCACGGGGACTTCGGACTTCAGGACGTCCTGCTCGAAGGAGGCGTCGGTGACCTTGACGGTGCTCATGGAGGAAACTCCCAACGCCGCGGAAGATGACCGCGACTCGTGAATCGCCCATTTAGGCGGCTGAGGGGGCACTTCAACCATTTGCCCCCAGGGCGTCCAGGGCCCGGTCCATGAGATTTTCTGGAACGGGCATGAGCCGAGGTCCGTCCGTCCACACCAGGGCCGCTTCGACCCGCCGGCCCGGGAACACCTCCGCGAGCACCGCCCGGTAGACCGCCATCTGGGCGATGTAGGCCCCGTCGGCGTCCTCGATCCGTTGCGGGGCCGGGCGGTTGGTCTTGAAGTCGATCACCAGCACCCGGTCCGGGGTGACCAGAAGACGGTCGACGCGGCCGGAGATGGCGAGGCCCGACGGCAGGCGCCGCGCCGCGCCCGCGAGCGCGACTTCGGCGCGCGAGCCGGGGCCGAACACGTCCGCGAACTGGGGATCTTCCAGCACGGCGAGGGCGGCGGCGGCCATCTCGGCCCGCTGCGCCTCGTCCAGGCCGCCCTCCCGCGCCAGCAGCCGGCGGGCCGCCTCCGGCCGCGCCGCGGGCGGCAGGTCCGGCAGCCGCTGCAGCAGGCGGTGGATGATGTCCCCTCGGCGGAAGCGCCCCAGGCCGCCGACCACGCTGAGCGGTGAGGGCGATGGG
>DASZQQ010000383.1:0-8599 GCA_035549595.1 Caulobacteraceae bacterium | reverse complement strand
ACAGCCCCGCCGAGGGCATGGGCATGAGCGGCGGCGGCCGCGTCCAGGTCCCGGTGCCGTTCTACGTGATCGAGCACCCGGACGGGATCGCCCTCTTCGACTGCGGCCTGCACGCCGCCGTCGGCGACGCCGACGACAGCTACCGCAAGGCTTTGCAGAGCCAGGGTCTGGACATCACCTTCGGCCCCGACGAGACGGTCACCCGCCACCTCGAGCGGCTCCACATCGACCCGGCGCGGATCCGCTACGTGGTGCTCTCGCACCTGCACTTCGACCACGCCGGCGGCCTGCACCAGGTGCCCAACGCCACCCTCGTCGTGCAGCGCCAGGAGTGGACCGCCGGCTTCGACCCCGACATGGCCGCCCGCTACTTCCTGCCCCGCCGCTTCTACGACCTCGGCCACAAGGTGCAGCTGGTCGACGGCGAGCACGACCTCTTCGGCGACGGGCGAGTCACCTGCATCCCCACCCCCGGCCACACCCCCGGCCACCAGTCCCTGCGCGTGCGCACCGAAGCGGGCGACCACATCCTCGTCAGCGACGCCTGCTACAACGCCGAAGTCGTCCAGACCCGCGCCTTCCCGGCCTACTCGGACCAGGCCGCGATGAACCGCTCCTTGGACCGCCTGCTGGCGCTGCGGGGGCCACAGACGGTGATGGTGTTCGGGCATGACCCTGGACAGTGGGGGGAGAGTGCAGTGCTGCCGAGCGCGCGCAACCAGGCTCGGCCAACCGCGGCTAGGTCAGGTCCGTGAACGGGTTGTGCGCCACCTCCCACAGGTGTCCGTCGGGGTCGGCGAAGTAGCCGGAATAGCCGCCCCACGAGACCTTGCGCGGCGTCTTCACCGGCGTCGCGCCGGCCGCGATCGCCTCGGCCCAGGTGCGGTCGACTTCCTCCGGCGACGGCTCGTTGCGCGAGATCGAGACGCCGCGGAAGCCGCTTCCGTCGCCGGAAACCTGGGCGTCCTCGGCCAGCTCCTTGCGTGGAAACAGCCCCAGCCACGTCCCCTCCAGGGCGAACATCACCATGTCGTCGCCGGACTTGTAGTTGTGCGTCGGGAAACCCAGGCCGTCGCGATAGAAGCGGACCGAACGCTCGATGTCCTCGACGCCCAGGGTGATCAGGGAGAGCTTGGCCTTCATGGGTGGAGTGTAGCAGCCCGCGGTCGGTCACACCCGTACGTCTCGTGGTCTCGAGCCGCAGTTCACGAAGTCTGGTGCCCCAGGTCGGACTCGAACCAACACGCCGTTGCCGGCAACAGATTTTGAGTCTGCCGCGTCTACCATTTCGCCACTGGGGCCGCCGGTGGGTGGGGGTCGTCTAGCAACCGGGGGGCGGGGCTACAAGCGCGGTGCGGCCGGCGCCCGGCGGCGGGCTTGCGGCTTGCCAAGCCGGCGAGGATGGGGTCTGCGGGTGCGGGGCGCCGCCCGCGCCTGGAGATTGCGCCCATGAAGATCCCGTCGCTCGCCTTCACGGTCACCGACTGGGCTGCGCTCGACGCCACGCGCCACCCGGGCGAGCGGGGCGAAGCGCTGTGGCGCACGCTGGAGATCGGCGACGTGCGGGTGCGGATGGTAGAGTATTCGCCGGGCTACCTGGCCGACCACTGGTGCGATCGCGGGCACATCCTGTTCGTGGTCGAGGGCGAGCTGGACACCGAGCTGAAGGACGGCCGCACCGTGCGGCTGACCGCGGGTATGAGCTACCAGGTGTCGGACTTCGGCGACGCAGCGCACCGCTCGTCGACCCGCACCGGCGCGCGGCTGTTCATCGTCGACTGAACGCGCCGCGGCCTGAACCCTCACACCCCTGGATCCGCCCCGTCGCCGCCCTCCCCGGCCAGCTTCGTCGCCGCCGCTTCCAGGCGTTTCAGCAGGCTCTTCATCGCCGCCACCTCGCGGGGGGCGAGGTCGGTGAGGACGGCGGCTTCGTAGGCGAGGGCCAGGGGGGCGATTTCGGCGTGGAGGCGTTCGCCCTCGCGGGTGAGGGAGAGGCGGTGCGAGCGGCCGTCGGCTTCGTGGGCGTCGCGGGCGACCAGGCGGCGGCGCTGGAGGCCCTGGGCGGCGCGGCTGACGGTGACCTTGTCCATCGCCGTGCGCGCGACGATGGCGCCAGGGGTGAGGGCGCCGTCCTCGGCCAGAACGGCCATCAGCCGCCACTGCGGCACGGTGAGGGCGAAACGGTCCTCGTAGGCCCTGGCGATCAGGCGCGAGACGGCGTTGGAGGCCACCGACAGGCGGTAGGGCAGGTAGTCGTCGAGCCTGAGGCGCTCCTGCGCCGGGTCCTCCGCCACCGGCCCGGCCACCGTACCTTGCGGGTTCGCCGACGGCCGGACCCTCGCCTCCGCGCCCATGGACCTTCGCCTCCTCATCCCGTGGCGGCCACCTGCTGCTCGATGGCGCCGAAGATGGAGTGGCGCCGGGCGTCGCGCATTTCGATGCGCACGGTGTCGCCGGGCTGGAGGAACGGCGTTCTCGCCTCTCCGGTGAGCAGGGTTTCGACGGTCCGCATTTCGGCGATGCAGGAATAGCCGACACCGCCCTCGGCGATCGGTTTTCCTGGACCGCCGTCCGAACCGCGGTTCGAGACCGTGCCCGAGCCGACGATCGTGCCGGCGCAGAGCGCGCGGGTCTTCGCCGCGTGGGCGATCAGGGTTCCGAAGTCGAAGGTCATGTCGACGCCTGCGTCGGCGCGGCCGAACGGGGCGCCGTTGAGCTCCACCTCCAAGGCGCCGTGGAGGCGGCCGTCCTGCCACGCCTCGCCGAGCTCGTCGGGGGTCACGGCCACGGGGGAGAAGGCGGACGCCGGTTTCGACTGGAAGAACCCGAACGACTTGGCGAGCTCGCCCGGGATCAGGTTGCGCAAGGAGACGTCGTTGGCCAGCATCACGAGGCGGATGGCGGCCAGCGCCGTTTCGCGGTCGGCGCCCTGGGGCACGTCGCCGGTGATCACCGCCACCTCGCCCTCGAGGTCGCATCCCCAGGCCGGGTCGGCGAGCGGGATCGCATCGCGAGGCCCTAAGAACCCGTCGGAGCCGCCCTGGTACATCAGGGGGTCGGTCCAGAAGCTGGCCGGCATCTCGGCCCCCCTGGCCTGGCGCACCAGCTGGACGTGGTTCACATAGGCCGAGCCGTCGGCCCACTGGAAGGCGCGCGGCAGGGGGCTCGCCGCCTCGTGCTCGTGGAAGCGCTCGCGCGGCACGGCGCCGTGCTCCAGGCTTTCGGCGAGGCCCCTCAGGTGCGGCTCGCACCAGCTCCACTCGTCGAGCGCGGCCTGCAGGGTCGGGGCGATGGAGTCGGCCGGGGCGTACCAGGCCAGGTCGCGCGAGACGACGACGAGGCGCCCGTCGCGGCCGCCCTTCAGCGAGGCGAGTTTCATGCGGTCTTCCTGATGATGCGGCTCTTGCGGACACCCTCGTCGTAGCGCGAGGCGCCGCCGAAGACGACGACTTCGCACAGGATGTCGCCGCCCGGCTTTTCCGCCCAGAGGTAGTTGCGTTCCACCGTCACCTGCCGGCCGGCCGGCGAAAACCCGTCGAAGCTGTCACCCCACGGCAGGATCGGGGCAAGGTCGCGCCAGCCCAGGCTGAGCGCCCGGATCAGCTCGTCCTCGGCCATGGCCGCCAGATCGGCGTCGATGGCGCCGCTCACGGGGTCACCGGTACCGTGGCGGGCGCCGCAGGCGCTGTCTTTTCGAACCACGAAATCACACGAAAGGACACGAAAGCCGCCGCGCCACGCGCGCTTGCCGGCCAGGTCGCGGTCGCCGCAGGCGCCGTCATTATTGACCACGAACCACACGAACCACACGAACGCGCCGCGCCCGTCCTGAACGCCTGAGACCAGCTCGAACCCGTTCGTGTGGTTCGTGTGGTTCGTGGACCCATTCCTTGCGGCGCCGCCGCGCCACGAGCGTTGGCTCGCCAGGTCGCGGACGCCGCAGGCGCTGTCTTTTCGGACCACGAAATCACACGAAAGGGCACGAAAGCGCTGCGGCCCTCGGCCGACGTCGGCGTCCCGTTGACGAACTCCCGAGCGATCGCGGCCACAACGGACCCTTTCGTGTCCTTTCGTGTCCTTTCGTGGTTCCGTTCATTCGGCGCTGCCGCGCCAGGAGCGCTTGCCGGCCAGGTCGCAGACGCCGCAGGCGCCGTCACTTTTGTCCACGAACCACACGAACCACACGAACGCGTTCGAGATGGTCTCGGGCGTTCAGGACGGGCGCGGCGCGTTCGTGTGGTTCGTGGTTCCATTCCTTCTCGCGCATCCGCGCCCGGGACGGCGGCCGGCACGGTCACGGGGTCTTCCAGGAGTCGACGTAGGCGGGGTTTTCGACGGTGGCGGCGCCGGCGCCGACGTCGAGGGGGTCGCGGGTGTCGATCATCACGGCGTATTCGTCGGTGGCGGGCTTGGGCTGGACCAGCATGTTCTTCAGGGCCTTGGGGTGGGGCCCGTGGGTGAACCCGCTCGGGTGGAAGGTCATCATCCCGGCGTCGATGTTGTCCCGGCTGAAGAAGTCGCCGGCGTGATAGAACAGGACCTCGTCGTAGTCGTCGTTGTTGTGGAAGAACGGCACTTTCAGGGCGCCCGGATCGGTCTCGAACGGCCGGGGCGTGAAGGTGCAGACGACGAACCGGTCCGAGGCGAAGGTCGTGTGGACGGACGGCGGCAGGTGGTAGCGGTGGCTGACCACCGGGCGGATGTCGCGCACGTTCAGGCGCACCGGCGCGAGGTCGCCGTGCCAGCCGACCGCGTCCAGCGGATTGTACGGATAGGTGGCGACCGAGACCGCCCCGCGCTTCTTGATCTCGACCCGCACCTCGCCCTCGAGCGCCTGGTGGGCGCGGAAGGCCTCGTCCATGTGCGGCGTCTCCAGGATCGCCGGGTCGAACACGGCGTGGGGGCCGAGGACGCCGCGGTCCGGCAGGGTGAAGTGGCTGTTGGTCGCCTCGATGGTCAGCAGCGCCGCCCCGGCCTCGGGCGCCAGGCGCCACATGGTCCCGCGCGGCAGGTAGAGGTAGTCGCCCGGCTCGAAGGCGAGGCGCCCGTAGTCGCAGAAGAGCTCGCCGCGGCCCTGGTGGACGAAGAGCAGCAGGTCGCCGTCGCCGTCGCGGGCCAGCGCCGGCATGGGCGCCTCAAGCTTCCAGAAGCGGATGTCGACGGCGGCGTTGCCCAGCACGTGGGGCGCCGCCCACGGCGAGGCCGTCGCCTCGTTCAGGGCCGCCAGGTCGAAGGCGCGCGGGCGCAGGGGCCCCTCGAACTTCACCCAGCCGGTCGGCGGGCGGCGGTGGTGGAAGAAGGCCGCCGGGCCGAAGAAGCCCTCCTTCGACACCTCGCGCTCGAACGTGCCCTCGGGCAGGTCGGCGTGCGCCTGGCGCGAATGCGCGCCCTCGGCGGCGCGGACGGGGATCCAGGCGCCCTTGGCCATCAGAGGTGCTCCTTCGATTGTCCGGATTTCCCGCTCATCCCGGCGACAGCCGGGACCCAGGCCAGAGTCAGCTTTTCACCACAGAGGGGCACAGAGGACACAGAGGGGCACAGAGGCAGATCGAACCTGCGGAGCCCGCGGATGAGCGCCCCTCTGTGTTCCTCTGTGCCCCTCTGTGTCCTCTGTGGTCGAATGGGGCGTTCGAACTGGTCCCGGCTTTCGCCGGGATGAGCGCATTCGAGGGGCATCTAGGCCCCCTTGGCCGGGAGGACGCCGCGGCGGATCTGGTCGAGTTCGATGGACTCGAACAGGGCCTTGAAGTTGCCCTCGCCGAAGCCCTCGTTGCCCTTGCGCTGGATCATCTCGAAGAAGATCGGGCCGATCATGTTCTCGGTGAAGATCTGCAGCAGCAGACCCTGGCCCTCGGTCGGGGCGCCGTCGAGCAGGATCCGGTCGGCCTGCAGGCGCTGCAGGTTCTCGCCGTGGCCGGGGACGCGGGCGTTCAGGCCCTCGTAGTAGGTGTCGGGCGTGTCCTGGAAGCGCACGCCGGCCTCGCGCATGGTCTCCACGGCGTGGAAGATGTCGTCCGTGCCGAGCGCGATGTGCTGGATGCCCTCGCCCTTGTAGTCCTTCAGGAACTCCTCGATCTGGCTGTGCTCGTCCTGGCTCTCGTTGAGCGGGATGCGGATCTTGCCGTCGGGGCTGGTCATGGCCTTGGAGAAGAGGCCGGTCTGGGACCCCTCGATGTCGAAGTAGCGGATCTCGCGGAAATTGAAGATGCGCTCGTAGAACTCGGCCCAGTGCGCCATGCGCCCGCGGTGCACGTTGTGCGTCAGGTGGTCGATGTAGGTCAGGCCGACGCCCGGCACGCGCGCCGGCGCCCCCTCGATCGGGCGGAAGTCGACGTCGTAGATCGCCGCGGCGCCATAGCGGTCGACGAGGTAGAGGTTCGAGCCGCCGATGCCCTCGATCGCCGGGATGTTCAGCTCCATCGGCCCGACCGGCCCGGTCACGGGCTTCGCGCCGCGCTCGACCGCCAGTTCGAACGCCCTGGCCGCGTCGCGCACGCGGAAGGCCATGGCGTTGGCCGAGGGGCCGTGAAGGCTGCGGAACTGCGCCGGCTGGCCCTGCGGCTCCATGTTGAGGATGAAGTTGATGTCGCCCTGGGCGAAGCGCAGCACGTCCTTCGAGCGGTGCTTCGAGACGGCGCGGAAGCCCATCAGCTCGAACAGGCCCTTCAGCCGCTCCGGCTCGGGCGAGGTGAACTCGACGAACTCGAAACCGTCGGTGCCGAGGGGGTTTTCGAACAGGTCGCTGGTCATGGGGGGCTCCGGAGCTGCGTCCGCAATAGTAACAAATGAAACTATCTTGCGAAAGCGAGCGGTTCGCAAAAAAGGCGCAGCGACAAGGCGAAGGCCGCCTGCTAGCAGGGCGCCATGTTGCGTCGTACCTACGATTGGATGATGCGGCTGGCGGGTTCCAGCCACGCCGGCGCGGGCCTCGCGGCCATGGCCTTCGCCGAGGGGGTGTTCTTCCCGATCCCGCCCGACGTGATGCTGATGCCGATGGTGCTGGCAAGGCGCGAACTGGCCTGGCGCTATGCCGCGATCTGCGTCTCGGCCTCGGTGCTCGGCGGATCGGTAGGCTACGCGGTCGGCTACTTCCTGCACCCGGTCGGGCAGTGGATCTTGAGGATCACCGGGGTCAGCGACGGCGGCGTGGCGTTTCAGCACTGGTACGCCCAGTGGGGCGTGCTGCTGCTGGCGGTGCCGATCCCCTACAAGCTGTCGGCGATCGCCTCGGGCCTGTTCGAGCTCAATTTCCTGACCTTCATCGCCGCCTCGGTGTTCATCCGGGGCCTCAGGTTCTTCCTCGTCGCCGGCCTGATGAAGCGCTACGGCCCGCCGGTTCAGGCCTTCGTCGAAAAGCGCCTGGCCCTGGTGGTCAGCGGCGTCGCCGTGCTGCTGATCGGCCTCATCGTCCTGATCAAGGTCGTCGGCTGAGGCCGGCGAAGCCGGCGCCCTTCACCAGGCTCTCGTTTCACCACAGAGGACACAGAGGGGCACAGAGGAACACGGAGGGCCCCTGCCCGCGGGGGGGGTTATATACTTGACGGAACGGATGGCGGCTAGTACCTTGTTTGACAAGGGAAAACCGCCATGTCTCTGTCTGATCCGATCTTCCACGACGACGAAGCCGCCCGCAAGCATCTGGAGGCGCTGCGCTGGCCGAACGGCCCGTACTGCCCGCGCTGCGGCGAGGCCGAGGCGATCACGCGCCTGCAAGGCAAGTCCACCGCGCCGGGGCTGTGCATCTGCAAATCCTGCCGCACCAAGTTCTCGGTCACGATGGGGACCGTGTTCGAGCGCAGCCACATACCGCTGAGCAAGTGGATGCTGGGCTTCCGGCTCATGGCGTCGTCCAAGAAGGGCATCAGCGCGCACCAGCTCCACCGCTCGCTGGACATCACCTACAAGTCGGCGTGGTTTATGGCGCACCGTATCCGCGAGGCCATGGCGCTGCCGCCAGAGGGCGCTGCTCCGATGGGCGGTGAGGGGAAGGTGATCGAAGCGGACGCGACCTACATCGGCGGCAAGGAGAAGAACAAGCACCGCTCCAAGCGCGACCCGAAGAAGATCGGCGGCGCCGGGAAGCAGATCGCCCATGTCCTCGTTGAGCGCGGCGGCGAGGCGCGTTCGCACCACGTCGCCAACGTCACCGGCAAGACGCTGCGCCCGATCATCGTCAAGCACGCCTCGCGCAAGTCGGCGCTGATGACGGACGAGCACGGCGGCTACTACCACGTGGGCAAGGAGTTCGCCCGCCACGAGACGGTAGACCACGGCAAGGACGAGTACGTTCGCGGCGACGCCTATTCGAACACCGCCGAGTCCTACTTCGCGATCCTGAAGCGCGGTGTGTACGGGACCTTCCACCACGTGAGCGAGGCCCATTTGCACCGTTACCTCGCCGAGTTCGACTTCCGCTGGACGAACCGTGCGGCGCGCGGTGTGGACGACCGCGAGCGCGCCAATGAGGCCGTGCGCGGCGCGACCGGCAAGCGCCTGACCTATCGGCGGATTGGTGAAGGCGCGAACGCTTAAGCAGAAGGCCCGTCGCATCCTCGCGCTCAGGAAGCGAGGCCGGGACTGACTCCCGGCCGCGCCCCTG
>DASZQQ010000382.1:0-8280 GCA_035549595.1 Caulobacteraceae bacterium | reverse complement strand
GGGACAGCGAAGCGACGCTTCGCAGGGTGGGGAACGGCGCCGCGACCCCACGGCCAATCGACTGGCGCCTCGGCCCTCACTGCACTCCCCCACCCTGATCGCTTCGCGATCTTTCCCTCCCCACAAGGGGGAGGGAGGGCTCAGCGCCTGGCCGCGCCTTTCATGGTTTCGCGGATGGTGGCGCGGGTCTTGCGGCCGTGGCCGATCTGGACCTCGGCGCCTCGGTTCCGGGGGCCGGAGGTGACCCTACGGCCGTTGTGAACGGCGCCGGCTCAAGCTAACGGGCGTCCATGCCCGGCCAGACCCGCGCCGCCTATCGCCAGAAGATCGCCGCGGGCGAGCTGACCCCGGACCCCGCCCAGGCCCAGGCGGTGGAGGCGCTCGGCCACGTGGAGAGCGCCCTGGCGCGGGCCAGGCCCAAGGGCCTCTTCCGCAAGCCCCAGGGCGTGCGCGGGGCGTATCTCTGGGGCCCCGTCGGGCGCGGCAAGTCGCTGCTGATGGACCTGTTCTTCGCCGTCGCGCCGGTGACGCCCAAGCGGCGGGCGCACTTCTACGTGTTCATGGCCGAGGTCCACCGGCTGGTCGACGCCTGGCGCAAGGGCGATGCGGCCTCCCGTCAGGCGACCTTCGGCCAGTCGCGCGGCGACGATCCGATCCCCCCCGTGGCCGACGCCATCGCCTCGGAGGCGCGGCTGCTGTGCTTCGACGAGCTGCAGGTTACCGACATCGCCGACGCCATGATCCTCGGTCGCCTGTTCGAGGCCCTGTTCGCCCGCGGCGTCACCCTGGTGGCGACGTCGAACCGGCCGCCGGACGACCTCTACAAGGACGGGCTCAACCGCCAGCTCTTCCTGCCCTTCATCGCCATGCTGAAGGAGAGGATGGAGATCGTGGAGGTGCCGGGCGCCAGGGACTACCGGCTGGAGCGCCTGCGCGGCGCCGGGACGTGGTTCTCGCCCATCGACCCCGACAACGAGCGCCAGTTCGACCGCCTGTGGCAGGACATGCTGGGCGCCGACGAGGAGACCGGCGCGACGCTCGAGGTGCTGGGCCGCAGGGAGCACTGGCCGCGGGCCGCCAACGGCCTGCTGCGCGCCCACTTCCGCAGCCTCTGCGCCCAGGCGCTGGGGCCGCAGGACTACATCGCCATCGCCGAGCGCTTCCACACCGTGTTCATCGAGGCCCTGCCGCGCCTGACGCCCGACCGGCGCAACGAGGCCAAGCGGCTGGCGACGCTGATCGACACCCTTTACGAGGCCCGCGCGCGGCTCGTGGTGCTCGCCGCCGGCGAACCGGACACCATCTATCCGGCCGGCGACCAGGCGTTCGAGTTCGAGCGCGCCGTCTCGCGGCTGCAGGAGATGCGCTCGGCCGACTGGCTGGAGGCCGCCGAAGGTTGACCCGCCCGCCACCCGGCTTAAAAGGTCGCCGCACCTCAAGAGGGAAGGGGAGCCATGGCTGAAGCCTCACCGGGCGCGCGGCCGCGTCCGTTATCGCCGCACCTGCAGATCTGGCGCTGGCACGTGACCATGCTGTCCTCGATCCTGCACCGCGTCAGCGGGGTGGCGCTCTACGTCGGCGCCCTGATCCTGGCCGGATGGGCGGTGTCGCTCGCGTCCGGGCCGGACGCCTACCAGGCCTACACCGGTCTCCTCGGATCGCTGCTCGGCAAGCTCGTGCTCTTCGGCATCACCGGGGCGGTGTTCTATCACCTCGCCAACGGCGTCCGGCACCTCGCCTGGGACCTGGGCAAGGGCTACACGCCGAAGACCGCCGACATGACCGCCATCGCCGCCATCGCCTTCGCCATCGCCGCGGCCGTCGCCGTCTGGCTCGGCGGCGGCCTGCTCGGAGGGGCGTGAGATGACCGACTTCCGCACCCCGCTTGGCCGCGCGCGCGGCCTCGGCGCCGCCAAGCACGGCGTCGGCCACTTCATCGGCCAGCGCGTCTCCGCCGCCGGCCTCGTGCTGCTGATCCTGTGGGGCGTGTTCTCGGCCCTGACGCTGGCCCACACCGACTACCAGGGGGCGGTCGAGTGGCT
This sequence comes from Caulobacteraceae bacterium, assembly GCA_035549595.1. Lineage (GTDB taxonomy): Bacteria > Pseudomonadota > Alphaproteobacteria > Caulobacterales > Caulobacteraceae > Acaudatibacter. The sequence continues at coordinate 6,238 of DASZQQ010000382.1, read as the reverse complement.
GCGCCAGCCTGTGAACGTCGCCGTCCTGGTCCTTACGGCCGTGGCCGCCTTCTACCATATGCAGCTCGGCATGCGCGTGATCATCGAGGACTACGTCCACACCAAGGGCGCCAAGACCGCCGCCCTCGTGGCCAACGTGTTCGTGGTCTGGGGCGGCTGCGCCCTGACCGTCGTCAGTCTCCTGAAGGTCGCCTTCGGCGGCGGAGCCCAATAGCCATGGCGTCCTACTCGTTCATCGACCACCGCTTCGACGTCGTGGTGCTCGGGGCCGGCGGTTCGGGCCTGCGCGCGGCGCTGGGCTGCGCCGAGGCGGGGCTGAAGACGGCCTGCATCACCAAGGTGTTCCCGACCCGCTCGCATACCGTGGCGGCCCAGGGCGGCATCTCGGCCAGCCTCGGCAACATGGGCCAGGACGACTGGCGCTGGCACATGTACGACACCGTCAAGGGGTCGGACTGGCTCGGCGACCAGGACGCGATCGAATACCTGGTGCGCAACGCCCCGGCGGCGGTCTACGAGCTGGAGCACTGGGGCGTGCCGTTCAGCCGCACGCCAGAGGGCAAGATCTACCAGCGCGCCTTCGGCGGCATGACGCGCAACTTCGGCGAGGCCCCGATCCAGCGCACCTGCGCGGCGGCCGACCGCACCGGCCACGCCATGCTGCACACCATGTACGGCAAGGCCCTGTCGAAGGACGTGGAGTTCTTCGTCGAGTACTTCGCCCTCGACCTGATCATGGACGAGGGCGTCTGCCGCGGCCTCACCGCCTGGAAGCTCGACGACGGCACCCTGCACCGCTTCCAGGCCCAGACCACGGTCATCGCCACCGGCGGCTACGGCCGGGCCTACCTGAACTGCACCGGCGCCCACACCCAGACCGGCGACGGCAACGCCATGGTGCTGCGCGCCGGCCTGCCGCTGCAGGACATGGAGTTCGTCCAGTTCCACCCGACCGGGATCTATGGCGCCGGCTGCCTGATCACCGAGGGCGCGCGGGGCGAGGGCGGCTACCTGACCAACTCCGAGGGCGAGCGCTTCATGGAGCGCTATGCGCCGACCGTGAAGGACCTGGCGCCGCGCGACATGGTCAGCCGCGCCATGACCATGGAGATCCGCGAGGGGCGGGGCGTGGGCCCGAGGAAGGACCACATCTTCCTGCACCTCGACCACCTGGACCCGAAGCTGCTGCACGAGCGCCTGCCGGGCATTTCGGAGACGGCCAAGATCTTCTCCGGCGTCGACGTGACCAGGCAGCCCATCCCGGTGCTGCCGACCGTCCACTACAACATGGGCGGCATCCAGACGAACTTCCACGGCGAGGTGGTGACCAAGGTCGGCGACAACCCCGACCAGGTCGTGCCCGGCCTGATGGCCGTGGGCGAAGCGGCTTGCGTCTCGGTGCACGGCTCCAATCGCCTGGGCTCCAACTCCCTGATCGACCTGGTGGTGTTCGGCCGCGCGGTCGGCCTGCACTGCGGCGCCACCCTGAAGCCCGGCGCGACGCAGCCCGAGCTGAAGGACGCCTGGACCGACGCCCACGTCGCCCGCTTCGACCGCCTGCGCAACGCCAGCGGCGGCACGCCGACGGCGCAGCTGCGCGTCGAGATGCAGACGGCGATGCAGGAGGACGCGGCGGTGTTCCGCACCGGCGAGTCCCTGGCCTCGGGCGTCCAGCGCCTGGCCGCCGTCCACGCCAAGCGCGGCGACGTCAGCATCCAGGACCGGGGCCTCGTCTGGAACACCGACCTCGTCGAGACCCTGGAGTTCGAGAACCTGGTCGCCCAGGCCGTGGTCACGGTGAACGGCGCCCTGAACCGCACCGAAAGCCGCGGCGCCCACGCGCGCGAGGACTACCCCGATCGCGACGACCAGACCTGGATGAAGCACACCCTGGCCTGGTTCGACGACGCCACCGGCAAGGTCACGATCGACTACCGGCCCGTGCACATGCAGCCGATGTCGAACGACGTGGCCACCTTCCCGCCCAAGGCGCGCGTCTACTAGATCGCCATCGCGACCGGCCACGGAAAAGGGCCCGCGGGTTTCCCCGCGGGCCCTCTGTGTTTCGCGCGAGCACGATGCGATCAGACGGGAACCGTCCGATCGTTGAATCGTGCTCCGGAATCAAAAGTCTGAGCGCGTTCTGATCGCAAAACCGTTTCCACTTTTGCGGAACGCGCTCCGGGCGCGAAACTAGAACTTGCGGACGTAGGACAGCGACCAGGTGTCGGCGTCGGAGTTGCCGGCGTTGACGTGCTGGAAGCGCGTGTACTCGACACGCACGCCGTTCTTGTCGTCGAAGAAGTACTGGCCGCCGGCGCCGAAGTTCACGGTGTCGGTGCCCTGCGAGATGTCGACGCCGGGGCCGCCCAGGTGGCTGGTCTGGTGGCCGTAGCCGACACGGGCGAACAGGTCGGCGCGGTCCGGGTTCGGGCCAGCCGGGATGAAGCCGATCGCATAGACGCCGAGCGCGCTCTGCATCTTCACGCTGTCGCTGCCCACGTCCTGGCCGTTGACGCCGAAGCCGGCCTCGCCCTCGACCCCGATGTACTTGCCGAAGCGCGCACCCACCCGGCCGCCCAGTGCGGCAAGGGTCGTCTTGCCGGCGCCGAAGTCGGTGCTGTAGCCGGTATAGCCGGCGTTGGCGTAGAAGGTCGTGGGAGAGAAATCGCCCCCGCCCTGCGCAGCCGCAGACGTCGCAAATCCACACGCGGCCGCAGCGGCCGCGAACATAACCATCTTTCTCATGAATATCCCTCTGGCGGACGCCGTCTCTAAGGCGGACGGCTGATTCGCAACGCTAGGTTTCACAACCGCTGGGTCAACGAAATATGGTATCCGCCGCGCTGTATTTCGCGACTGTTGCGGACCGGTCACGCTTCGTCGGCGGGCGGCTCCGGCCGGAAGTAGACGCTGCAGATGCGGTCGTCGGCGGTACGGACCGCCGCCTCCAGGGCGGCGACGTTCTGCAGGCTGCTCGCGGCGCCGTCGCCGCGCCGCAGCCGAAGCGTGATCGCGATCAGGATCTGCGTCGGGCCCAGGTGCAGGCTGGAGACGTCGGTGACGGCCTCGACGTTGGGGTCGTCGTTCAGGATCTGGCGGACGGCCTCGACGATCGGCGGCGCGGCGGCCTCGCCGGCGATCAGGCTGCGCGTCTCGTTGGCCAGGAACAGGGCGACCAGCACCAGCAGCAGGCCGATGGCGATCGAGGCGGCGCCGTCGGCCCAGGCGAGGCCCAGCAGGCTCTGGCCGGCGACGCCCAGGGCGGCGATGGCGAGGCCCGCCAGCGCCGCGCCGTCCTCCAGCAGCGTCGCGATCAGGGTCGGGTCCTTGCTGGCGGTCAGGAACTGCCACAGCGGCAGGCTGCGGCGCCGGCCGCGCATGAACCGGCGAAACTCCCGGTAGGCGACGGCGAAGGACGAGCCCTCGAACACCGCGCACAGGGCCAGCACGACGAAGTTGATCCACGGCCGCTCCATCGGCTGCGGCGACAGCAGCTTGTGCGCCCCCTGCCAGATCGAGACCGCCCCGCCGGCGCCGAAGATCAGCAGGGCGACGATGAACGACCAGAAGAACGCCTCCATGCCGTAGCCGAAGGCGTGGCTCTCGTCCGGCGGCCGGCGCGCGCGGGCCTGGCCGACCAGCAGCAGGACCTGGTCGAGGGAGTCGACGGTCGAGTGGATCGCCTCGGTCAGCATCGCCGTCGAGCGGGTGAGGGCGAAGGCCACGAACTTGACCACGACGATGGCCAGGTTGCCGGCCAGGGCGGCCAGCACCACGCCCAGGGAGCCATTCGCCTCGTGCGCGCCGGCTTCGGTCATCACCGCCAATTTCCCGCGCCGCCCATGCGTTCCCGCAGGCGCACATGACCTTGCGGCGCCGTCAAGCGCTCGGGCGTCCGGGCGCATGGACACACGGCCTTCAGCGGTCTAGGGACTTCGCATCTTACGAGGGGAAGGCCGTCGCCGCATGGTCCAGCTTACGCTTCCGAAGAACTCCAAGGTCGGCAAGGGTCGCCACCACCCGGCCCCGGCGGGCGCGCAGAAGGTCAAGACCTTCCGCATCTACCGCTACGATCCGGAGGGCAAGGAGAACCCGCGCTGGGACACCTACGACGTCGACGTCGCGGCCTGCGGGCCGATGCTGCTGGACGTCCTGATCCACATCAAGAACACCATGGACCCGACCCTCGCCTTCCGGCGCTCGTGCCGCGAGGGGGTGTGCGGCTCGTGCGCCATGAACATCGGCGGGCGCAACACGCTCGCCTGCACCCACGGCTGGGACGAGGTCCCGGGCAAGGAGATCACCGTCGCCCCGCTGCCGAGCCAGCCGGTGATCAAGGACCTGATCCCCGACCTGTCGCTGTTCTATGCCCAGTACGCCTCAATCGAGCCGTGGCTGCACACCGAGACGCCCGAGCCGCAGGGCGAGTGGCGCCAATCCGAGCAGGACCGGGCCAAGCTCGACGGCCTCTACGAGTGCATCCTCTGCGCCTGCTGCACGACCTCGTGCCCCAGCTACTGGTGGAACGGCGACAAGTACCTGGGTCCGGCGGCGCTGCTGCACGCCTACCGCTGGCTGATCGACAGCCGCGACGAGGCCACCGGCGAGCGCCTGGACGCGCTGGAGGATCCGTTCAAGCTCTACCGCTGCCACACGATCATGAACTGCGCCCAGGTCTGCCCGAAGGGGCTGAACCCGGCCAAGGCGATCGGCGAGATCAAGGCGATGCTGGTGGAGCGCGTCGTCTGAGGCACGCGGCGGCGCGGTCGCTCCCCATAGCGGCCGATTGAGAAGTTGACGCCGCCGTCATTTATCTGCATCGGGGGAGCATGAGCGAGACGCGGGCAGGGGTGGTGATCGTGGGCGCGGGCCACGCGGGCGGCACGGCCGCCGCGCTGCTGCGCCAGTACGGCTACGACGGCCCGATCACGATCGCCGGCGACGAGCCGATCGCCCCCTACCAGCGCCCGCCGCTGTCCAAGGCCTGGCTCAAGGGCGAGGCCGACGCCGACAGCCTGGCGCTGAAGCCGCCGAGCTTCTACGCCGAGCACGACATCCGGCTGATCCTCGAGGTCCGCGCCGAAGCCGTCGATCTGAAGGCCAGGACCGTGCGGCTCTCCGACGGCCAGACCCTGAAGTACGACACCCTGATCCTCGCCACCGGCTCGCGGGCCCGCACCCTGCCGCTGCCGGGCGCCGACCTCGACGGCGTCATGGTGCTGCGCTCGGCCGCGGACGCCGAGCAGCTGAAGGCGGCCCTCGGGCCCGGCCGGCGCCTCGCGGTGATCGGCGGCGGTTACATCGGCCTGGAGGCCGCGGCTTCGGCCCGCGCCCTGGGCGCCGAGGCGGTGGTCATCGAGCGCGAGCCGCGCATCCTCGCCCGCGTCGCCCAGGAGCCGCTGTGCTCCTTCTTCACCGGCTACCACAAGGCCCGGGGCGTGACCTTCGAGGTCTCGGCCCAGGTGCAGGGCTTCGAGGGCCGCGACGGACACGTCACCGGCGTGAAGCTCGGCGACGGGCGCACCATTGCGTGCGACGCGGCCGTGATCGGCATCGGCATCCTGCCGAACGAGGAGGTCGCCAAGGCCGCCGGCATCGCGTGCGACAACGGCATCCTCGTCGACGAGGCCGCGCGCACCTCGGATCCGGACGTCTTCGCCATCGGCGACGTCACCCACCGGCCCATGCCGCTCTACGGCCGCCGCGACCGGCTCGAGAGCGTCGCCAACGCCCTGGAGCAGGCCAAGCAGGCCGCCAGCGCCATCGTCGGCCGGCCGCCGCCGCCGCACGAGGTGACCTGGAACTGGTCGGACCAGTACGACCTGAAGCTCCAGCTCGCGGGACGCGACTACGATTCCGACACCACCGTCGTCCGCGGCGATCCGGCCCAGGCCAAGTTCGCCGTCTTCCATCTCAAGGGCGACGTCATCCAGGCGGTGGAGGCGGTCAACGCCCCGGCCGAATTCATGGCCGGCCGCCAGCTCATCGGCCAGAAGAAGCCGGTCTCTCTCGAGAGGCTGGCGGACCTGGCGGTTTCAATGAAAGAGGTCGCCGCCGGCTGACGGCGGTGCGGGGAGTCCATGGCCAAGATCACCTACGTCGAGCACAACGGAACGCGTCACGAGATCGACGTGAAGCCGGGCCTTTCGGTCATGGAAGGCGCGGTGAAGAACAACATCCCGGGCATCGACGCCGACTGCGGCGGCGCCTGCGCCTGCGCCACCTGCCACGTCTA